>NZ_JBEZFH010000074.1:0-31730 GCF_040649355.1 Sphaerisporangium sp. NPDC049002
GCACGTCCTCCGAGGGAGTGGCGCTGGGGGTGGGTGTAGGTGTGGGGGTGGGGGCGGCCGGGCAGGGCGCGACCGTGGGACGTTCAGACCGTGACGCCCCTGCGGATCACCGGGTACGTCAAGCCCTGGTAGGGGCGTTCAGACCGTGACGCGCTTACGGAACACCCAGTACGTCCAGCCCTGGTAGGCCAGCACGAACGGCAGCGCGATCAGCCCGATCCAGGTGAGGACGCCGAGCGTGTACGGCCCGGAGGCCGCCTCCGCGACGGTGAGGCCGGGGAGCGGGGCCCGCCACAGCGTCCCGAACAGGGCGCCGGTCATCAGCACGATGGACGCGGCGGTGGCGGTGAACGCCCAGCCCTCGCGGTGGCGCCAGATCAGCGCGACGGCGGCGGCCAGGGCGATCATGGCCGCCAGGGCCGCCACCCACAGCAGCGGATGCGAGGTCCAGCCGACGCCGTCCACCTGAGCCTGACCGGCCGTACCCATCTGACCGGCCGTACCCATCTGGCCGGCCGTACCCATCTGACCGGCCGTACCCATCTGACCGGCCGTACCCATCTGGCCGGCCGTGCCCTGACCGGCCGTACCGGCCTGGCCGGCCGCGTCCGCGGTGGCCGCCGGTCCCGCCGACGGGAGGCCGGGGAGCGCCACGATGGCGATCGGCAGGGCGGGCGCCGCCACCGCGAGCGCGGCGCGGCGCGCCCTGGCGCGGAGCGGCCCGGCCGTCTTCAGGGCGACGAACACCGCGCCGTGCAGGACGGCCAGCGACAGCGAGAGAGCGCCGCCCAGCACGGTCGCCGCCGTGGTGCCGTACAGCAGGTTGCCGAAGATGGCTCCCCACAGGAAGGCGGTCAGCACGCTCCCGGTCACGATGCCCGCGTCGCACAGGACGCGTTCCCGCGCCGTGACCTTGCCGCGCCATTCGAGGGCGACGCCGCGCACGATCAGCCCGATCAGGACCATGACCAGCGGCAGGTAGAACCCGCTGAGCAGCCCCGAGTACCAGACCGGGAAGGCCGCGAACATGGCGCCCACGGCCGTGATCAGCCAGACCTCGTTGCCGTCCCAGACCGGGCCGATCGTGGCGAGCATCTGCTCGCGCTCGGCCTCGTCGCGGGAGAGCAGCGGGAGCAGCGCGCCGACGCCGAAGTCGAAGCCTTCGAGCACGAAGTAGCCGGTCCACAGGAAGGCGACGACCAGGAACCAGAAGGTGGTGAGCTCCATGGCGGTCTCCTAGTACATCAGGGTCGGCGCGAGGCGGGCGGCCTCGGCGTCGAGGTCGTCGGGGAGGCGGGGGTCGACGGACGGCTCGACGGGCTCGGGTCCCGCCTTGATGTGCCGCACCAGCAGTCTGGCCTCGGCGATTGCCAGCACCCCGTACAGGAGCGTGAAGATCGCCAGGGAGATCGCCACCTCGCTCAGGGTGACCCCCGGCGAGACGCTCGCCGCCGTGAGCAACTCGCCCTGGACGGTCCAGGGTTGCCGCCCGATCTCGCTGAGCAGCCATCCGGCGATCATCGCCAGGGGCGGCAGCGGGAGCGCCAGCAGGCAGGCCCTGGCGAACCACGCGGGCGTCGCGCGGCGGCGCCGGGTCAGCCAGAGCCCGAGGACCGACAGGCCCACGGTGGCGAGCCCGAACCCGATCATGACCCGGAACGACCAGAACACGACCGGCACGTTGGGCTGGTAGTCGCCGGGGCCGAACTGCTCCTCGTACCGCTTCTGGAGGTCGTCGAGGCCCTGGACCTCGGCGTCCGGGTCGTGCGCGGCGAGCAGGCTGAGCACCTTCGGCACCTCAAGGCCCGGCACGGGCGAGAACGGCGCGCCCTCGACGTCGTGCCGCAGCCCCTCGGCGGCGGCGAGCTTCATGGGCTGCTGCTCGCGCAGGAGCTGGCCCGACAGGTCGCCGCTGCCCGCGGCGACCACTCCGGCGATCGCCGTCATGACCAGCGCGGCGCGAAGGCTCGTCCGCCACATGGCCGGGTCGCGCGGGACGCGGCCGGCGGCCCGTCCGCGCGCCACCCTGGTGAGGGGCACGGTCGCGTCCCCGTCGGCGGCGAGGCGCCGCTCGCGCAGGATCCGGTAGCCGCTCACCGCGACGACGAACCCTCCGGCGACGATGAAGGCCGCCGCGATCACGTGCGGGACCTGGGCCGTGGCCGTGGAGTTGGTCAGCACGGCCCACAGGTCGGTCATCCTGGCCCGCCCGTCGACCACCTCGTAGCCCACCGGGTGCTTCATCCAGGCGTTCGCCGCGAGGATGAAGTACGCCGACAGGTTCGACCCGATGGCGGCGGCCCAGATGCACGCCAGGTGGATCCGCTTGGGCAGCCGCTCCCAGCCGAAGATCCACAGGCCGAGGAAGGTCGACTCCAGGAAGAACGCGAGCAGCGCCTCCATCGCCAGCGGCGCCCCGAACACGTCGCCCACGAAGGTGGAGTACTCACTCCAGTTCATCCCGAACTGGAACTCCTGGACGATGCCCGTGACCACGCCCATCGCGAAGTTGATCAGGAACAGCTTCCCGAAGAACCTGGTCAGCCTGAGGTAGTGCTCCTTGCCCGTGCGGTGCCAGGCCGTCTGCAGCCCGGCGACGAAGACGCCGAGGCCGATCGTCAGGGGTACGAAGAGAAAGTGGTACACGGTGGTGACCCCGAA
Organism: Sphaerisporangium sp. NPDC049002; assembly: GCF_040649355.1. Lineage (NCBI taxonomy): Bacteria > Bacillati > Actinomycetota > Actinomycetes > Streptosporangiales > Streptosporangiaceae > Sphaerisporangium > Sphaerisporangium sp. NPDC049002. Next base: position 2,662 of record NZ_JBEZFH010000074.1, read on the forward strand.
CTGCCACCGAGCCAGGTCCAATGCGTCCATCTTCCCCTCACGGGTCAGGAGCTCTACACGTCGTAGTTCTACTTTAGGTAGTACTACAGGCTGTAGAGCATTTGAGGGTGCCGCGAGTCATGCGATCTTCGTCACATCGGCCCGGCGGCCCCCCACAGGCACACCGGCCCCCACTCGCGGCACCCGGTCCCCGCGGAACCGAGAATGCTCGCCGGGGCGCCCCGGTCACAAGGGACTCGCGCCCCGTCTTCCCCGGATGGACCCCGGGCGTTCCCGGCGGCCTGTCCAATGATCGTTCCCGGCCGCCCGTATGGCGTCACTCCACAGGCTGACTCGCGGGTACGCCCCCCGGTGGAGCCGGAGGCAGGAATCCGGCGGCCCTGAGGTAGGCGTCCAGATCGCCGAGCTCGAAGCCGCGCCGTTCGATCTTGTCGAGCAGGACGCGGAAGTCCCTGGCCAGATCGGCGCGGAAGTGCAGCAGCAGGATGTCGCCGGGGTGGAGCTTCTTGTCGGGGGCCTGGTAGGAGATCTTGCCGCCCGGCTGGACGCTGGCCGTCCACAGGAGCAGGGCCGACTGGCCGCACGCCTTGGCGGCGCGGAGGGTGGTGTCGTTGAAGTTGCCGAAGGGCGGGCGGAAGAGCGTGGGGCGGCGCCCGATCCGCTTGGCGATGACCTTGGCGGAGCCGCAGATCTCGGCCTTCTGGGCCGCGTAGCCGAGACCCCACAGGTTCGGATGGGTGAGCGTGTGGTCCTCGATCGGCACGCCAAGGTCGCGCAGCTCGCGGAAGTAGGACCACTTGCCCGCGCCCACGTAGTGCCCGCCGGCGGCGGAGGGGTCGGGCACGCCCCTGGCCTCCACCGCGTCGCGCATGGCGAACACGGTGATCGGGACCGCCCGTTCCCTGACCAGCTCGACGAACCCGAGGTCCTGCTCCCAGCCGTCGTCGATGGTGAGGAAGACGACCTTGCGCCTGGTCGGGATGGCGGTGACCACAGGGAGCCGTCCGGCGCGCTTCCGTACGCGGTCCACCTCGCCGGGCCGGGGGAGCGCCCCCACCCGCGAGGGGGGCGACGGGCTCGCCGCGGCAGCCGGGTCAGGGGCAGCGGCCGGGTCCGAGGCGGTGGTCGCGTCCGGTACGGCGGTCGCGTCCGGCGCGGTGGGGAGGGGCGGCGTGGTGGGGAGGGGTGGCGCGGCGTCGGAGGTGGCGGGGAGGACGGTGCCGCTCGCCGAACATATCCCGACAAGTCCAATTCCAAGCGCGACGCGTAACGCCTTCCGTCCCCAGATCATGGTGAGCCATCTTGCCATCGCGGTGATCCTCTGCCGCAAACCCGAGATCACGGCCGGGGGCCCGTCACCCAGCCGCAAGGTCTTCGCAAGGACCTCCGCCCATAGTCGTAGGGCGAACGAAAATCGCGGCACCCCGAGCGCGCGGAAAGGACGGCGCGCTCAGGCGAGGACGGCCGCCCAGCTCCTCGGATCACCGTGGACGTGGCCTTCCTCATCGCCGGAAAGCTCGGGTGGGGGTCCGGGCGTCGTCCATCGGCCGCGAGCCGGCCACCATCACGCTGGGAGGATCACCATGAACGGCCCCGAACCCGGGCGGCGCCGTGTGATTCGCAAGGTAGGCCCATGGCCGCGCGGCAGCCTCCTCGGCGGCCTCGGCGATGCCGCCAGGGACGAACTGCTCGGGCTGGGGCGCCCCCGGCAGTTCACCGCGGGCGAGACGATGATCCTCGAAGGGGACAGGGCGACCGACGTCTTCCTCCTCGTGGACGCCTGCGTCAAGATCACGGCGAACACCGAGAGCGGCAAGGTCGCGCTGCTGGGGGTACGCGTCGGCGGCGATCTCGTGGGGGAGTTCGCGGCCCTGGACGGGCGTCCCCGGGCGGCCACCGTCACCGCGGCGGGCCCCTGCCTGGTGCGGCTCATCTCCCAGGAGGCCTTCGTAACGTTCCTCGGCCGCTGTCCCGAGGCATCGCTCGCCGTCAACCGGGCGGTGGTCACCAAGGTGCGCTGGACCACCCGCCGCCGGGTCGAGTACGGCACGTTCTCCACCCTCACACGGCTGGCCCGCATCCTCGTCGAGCTGGCCTGCTCGTACGGCGAGCCGGTGAACGAGGGCATCATGATCGGTGTCTCCTTCACGCAGCCGGAGCTCGCCGCGCTCGTGGGAGCCGCCGACCCGACGGTGCACAAGGCCCTGACCGTGCTGCGCAGGGCCGGGGTCGTCGGCACGGGCTACCGCCGCATCGTCGTCCACGACATCCGCAGGCTGCAGACCTTCGCCGGACTCGGCGACAACCCGTTGGATTATGAGGTTCCGGCGTGACCGGAGCGGGACGCTGTGTGAGCTCCAGCAGTCCCGCCCCGTCCAAAGGAGAGAACCGGTGAACGACCTGAGCGGTGAGGTCCGTCGGCTCTGCATCGCCCTCGACGTCCAGAATCGCGGCCGATGGAACGATCCCGGGCAGGAGGAGCTCCGCCGCCGTCTCGTCGAGGTGATCGCCGAGGCGAGCGGGCAGGCGGGACTCGACCGGCTCTACTTCACCGAGTGGCGCGAGCCCGCCCAGCCGGGGACCGCGACCGTCATGTTCCGGGGGGAGCAGGGCGAGGGGCTGGTGCTGCTGCTGCCGTCGGGGGTGAACGAGGCCCGCGCGATCGCCGGGTTCGCCGGTGAGCTGCGCGTCGCCCTGCGCCAGCACAACCGCCATCTCGGCAGGAACGCGCCCGTACGGCTGCGGCTGCGCGTGGCGTTCCACCAGGGTCCGACGCGGGTGGGCGACGGCGGCTTCACCGGCAGTGCCGTGAACATGGTGTGCCGCCTGCGCGACAGCGACGAGCTGCGGGGGGCGCTCGACGAGCATCCGGACGCCGACCTGGCCGTCATCCTGTCCGCGCAGCTTTTCGAGGACGTCATCGAGCACGAGCACCGCGACCTGAGAAGGCACCTGTTCCGCCGGGTGACCGTGCGTTCCAAGGACGTCGTCACCGAGGCGTGGATCAGCGTGCCGGACGCCGCCCGGGGCGGGCGCGACCTCCCGCCCCGGGTCCGCGTCACCCCCGCGCGGATGAGCGCCGGCCTGACGGGCCCCATCGTCAACATCGACGAGTACTGACGGAAACGGCCATGGACGGCGAGGACGTCGGGAACGGCATGGGACCGCTCATCGCCGTCGCCGGACTGGCCGTCGTACGGGCGCTGCACTCGCACAGGGCGTCGCTCCGGCTCAGGGACGAGCACGGGCGTGAGCCGGCCGAGTGGCAACGGCGCCAGTACGGAGAGGAGCTGAACGCGGCGATCCTGCACCACGCCGACGGCATGCCCGCCGAGGCCCTGCGGCGGTACGGCGCCCTGCTGCGGCTGTCACCGAACGACCCTGTAGCGCTGACGAACGCCGCGCAGATCTGGATCGACCACGGCGTGAGCCTCCAGGACGCGGCGCGGGCGCTCGACCTGGCGGACGCGGTGGTGGTGGATCCGCGCAGGCGTGCCCGCGTGGGGATCCAGCGGGCGCGCCTGCGTCTGTACTTCGGGCGGTACTCCGAGGCGGCGGCCGAGCTGACGGCGTCGGTGGCCGTGTTCCCCGATCCCGGCGTCGATCCGGCGCCCCTCGCCTGGTATCTGCTCGGCACGTGCCTGGCGGAGATGGGGGACGAGCCGGGGGCCCAGCGCGCGTTCCAGACCGTCCTCGCCCACCGGCCCCTGGTGGCCGAGGCGTGGATCTCCCTGGCGCGGGTGCTCGCGGACAGCGACCGCGCCGCCGCCTTCGAACTGCTCGAACACGGGAGCTCCCTCATCGCCCCGCCCGGCCGCGCCTCCCGCGCGGAGCCCGTACAGGGGTCGCTCGCGGAGGTCGTACAGGCGCCGCGCCCCGAGCCCCGGCACGCGCGGCCCGAGGAGCCCGTGGGGGCGGAGGCGCGGGAGGCGGCCGGGGGGCTGCTGGTGGAGGCGGCGCTCATCGCGCTCGACCCGCCCAAGGACCACGACCGGGCACGGGCCTTCCTCCTCAGGGCCGCTCGGCTCTGCCCGGAGAGCCCCTGCCCGCCGTTGAACCTGGCGATGATCGACGAGGAACTGCACGACCTCGACGCCTTCCGGCGGCACATCCGGGAGGCCGTGTCCAAGGTGCGCCCTGCCGACCATCAGCTGATCGCGCGCCTGCTGAGCGGGGCTTTCGCCGGAGCGTACGGAAACGTCACCCTGGCCGCCATGGGAGAGGCGCGCCTCCTCGACGGGGCCGAGCCGCGGCGGCGCCTTGCGGCCTGGGAGCGCCGGCGGACGGCGGAGGAGCGCCCGAGGCCCGGCAACCGCTCCTACAACGGCGTCGCCGCCGGGCACCGCGCGATCGTGTCCGGACCCCGCCGCCCGTACAGCCTCAACGGCGGAACGGCGATGACCCGGAACCCGGAAGAGTCCCCCGGCACCCCGTGAGCGCCACATCGGTTCCGCGCGGGTACTCCGGGCCCGCCCCGGGGGTCAGGAGCGGTCGACGCGGAGTGCCGTCCGGTGCTCCTCGACGCCGGGGGAGCGGACGAGGAGGCGGCGGGCCATCGAGGTGGCGTCCTCCTTGCTGAGGCTCGCCCCCATCGCCGTCGCCTCCTCGAACGCCTCCACCGTGAGGGTGGCGCGCACGACGGCCACGTTGCGCGGGCCGTCGAGCGGGTCCATCAGCTGGGGCGAGTGGCCCACGCGGGAGCCGATGGCCGACACCGCGCCGAGCAGCACGGCGCCCTCCATCGCCCGGCCCGCCATGCCGAGGGCCCCGGCCAGCACGTGGGCGCAGGCCAGCCACAAGGTCATGTCCTCGGTGCGGTCGAGGTACACCACCAGCCGCGCCGCCTCCTGGACGGCCCGGTCGGCCTCGCCGAGGTCCATGGCGACCTTCGCGCCGACCCAGCCGGACGAGCAGTACGCCCAGTCGTGGCCGCACGCCTCGGCGATGTCGGCCGCCTGCAGGAGCTGCCCGGCGGCGAGCGCGGGGTCCCCGGCGACGCGGGTGATCTGCCCGCGCACCATCATGAGCTCCGCCTCCACCCAGGGCAGCCCGGCGGCCCGTACGTGCTTCCACCCCTCCGACAGGGCGAGCTGCGCCTGGCTGGGGTTGCCGCTGAGCTGCAGGAAGTACCCCCTGTAGGGCAGGGCGCGGGCCATGACCTCGATGTCGCCCGCGGCCTCGGCCTGCCGCAGCGCGACCTCGACGTCGTCGTTGCCGGTGATCGGATCCCCGGCGAGGTAGCGGAGCTGCGCCCGTCCGATGAGGGCCTGCCCGCGGCTGGGATGGTCGGGGCCGGCGGAGTCCAGGGCCTTGGTCAGCCACCCGATGCCCTCATGCACGTTCCCGGCGCGGTACCAGTGCCAGGCCAGCGCCGTGGAGATCCGCAGCGCGGAGTCCCCGTCGCCTGCGGTGAGGGCGTGGCCGAGCGCGGTGCGCATGTTGGCCTGCTCGTGCCGGAGCCTGCGCATCCACCGCTCGCCGTCGAACGTCCGCAGCCGGCGGTCGGCGGTCTCGGCCAGCTCTACCGCCCACGCGACGTGCCGGTTCGCCCAGCCGGACCGCTCGTCTCCGGTCAGGGCGCGCATCGCGTACCGCCGGATCGTCTCCAGCATGCGGTAGCGGCGGGGCCCTCCCGCGCCGTCCACGGTGACGAGCGATTTGGAGACCAGCCCGCTCAGCCGGGGCAGCACGGGCGGCCTGTCGTCCAGCCGCTCGGCACCCTCCAGGTCGAACCCGCCCTCGAACACGCTGAGGCAGCCGAGGAGCCGCCGCTCGGGCGGGGTGAGCAGGCTCACGCTCGACTCGATGGCCGCCTCAAGGCTGCGATGGCGCGCGGGAGCGGTCCGCGACCCGCCGGCCAGCAGCGAGAAGCGGTCGTTGAGCCCCTCTTCGATCTGCTGGAGCGACAGGATGCGCGTCTGGGCCGCCGCGAGCTCGATCGCGAGGGGCAGGCCGTCCAGTTCCTGGCAGATCTGGGAGATCAGCTGGCGTTCGGCGTGCCGGGGCCGCCAGCCGGGACGTACGGCTTGGCAGCGTTCCACGAAGAGCTCGACGCCCGCGCCGCCGGGATCCAGCGGCGGCAGATCCCAGGTCGCCTCCCCGGTGATCGACAGCGGCTCCCTGCTCGTGGCCAGCAGCAGCAGGCCGGGGCACCGGGACAGCAGGCTCTCGGCGAGGCCGGCGACGGCGTCGATCAGGTGCTCGCAGTTGTCCAGCACGAGGAGCATCTCGCGGTCGCCGATCGAGGCCGCGAGCTCGTCCGCGCTCTTGGTGATCGCCGTGCCCATCGCCGCGCCGATGGCGCCGGGGAGCAGCGCCTCGTCGGCCACGTCGGCGAGCAGGGCCAGCCACGGCCCTTCGCCCTCCGCCTGGTCCGCGTGCTGGTGGGCGACCTCCAGGGCCATGCGGCTCTTGCCCGTGCCGGCGGCGCCGGTGATCGTCACCAGGCGTTGCGTCGCGAGGAGGCCTTTCACCGTGCTCACCGCGCCCTCGCCTCCGATGAGGCGGGTCAGTGGCGCGGGAAGGCGAGGTCCGGGGGCCTCCCGCTGCTCGGCCGGCTCGGCGAGCGCCACGGTCTCGCGGGGACGCTGCCAATCCAGGCCGGGGTCCTGCTGGAGCACCGCCGCCTCCATGGCGCGCAGGGAGGGGCCCGGATCCACGCCCAGATCGTCGATCAGACGCTCGCGCGCGGTGCGCAGCGCGGCGAGCGCGTCCCCCTGCCGTCCCGTGCGATACAGGGCGAGGGCCAGCAGTTCCCAGGAGCGTTCGGCGAGCGGGTGCTCGCGGACCAGGGGCTCCAGCTCGCCCACGGCCAGGACGGCGGTGCCCACGGCCAGGAGGGCCGCCGCGTGGTCCTGGCGGGCGGCCAGCCGCGCGTTGTCCAGCCGCGCGACCTCGGCCGTGGCCACGTCGCTGTCGCCGAGGTCGACGTACGCGGGCCCGCGCCACAGCCCGAGCGCGGTCGCGAGGCTGTCGGCCGCGGTGGCCGGGTCGTCGACGAGCAGCCGGGCGCCGCGCTCGGCCAGCGCGGCGAAGCGCTCGGCGTCCACCGAATCGGGCCTGACGCGCAGTACGTACCCGGGTCCCTGGCGGTCGAGGATGCCGGTGGGGGACCGCGACGGCCGGTCGGGTTCGAGGGATTTGCGGAGTTTGGTGATATAGGAATACAGGCTCGCCATGACGCTGTTCGGCGCCTGCTCCCCCCAGACCGCCTCGACGATCCGCTCGGCCGTCACCATCTTGCCCTGGGCGATGAGGAGAGTCGCGATGACCGCCTTGACGCGGTTGCCCCCGAGGTCGAGTACCTCCCCGTCGCGGGTCGCGGTGAGCGGCCCCAGGACAGAGAAGTGAAGCCCCGTCGTTTGAGCACTCACGGTGATCCGCCCCCCAGCGTGTCGCCCCCTCCGCAGCTGCGGAACAATTGGCTAGTTATATCCCGAACTCACGGTAAGACGAAGACCGCTCATGAATCTGGGCCGAAGTCGGGACGTTATCGGGATAATGTCCCTGATTGTCCCTGGAATGGCCGTGGTGGCCTTCAAAGGCGGCCGCGTCACGCCGGTGTTAGCGTGATCCCCACGTGAGACGGATGGCAGTGAGCCAGCGAGACCTGACGACGCCCGGCGTCATCGGCGGGCAGAAGTTGCCCTTATCCGCGTCGCGGGTGGGTCTCTAGTCTCTCGGCATCGGAGGTGTCCATGAAGGTCGTTGGCAGTGCCGTGGTCGGAGTCGACCGGGGTCGCGTTTGGGCCGCCCTGCAGGATCCGGCGGTCCTGGTGCGCACCATCCCGGGGTGCGAGCGGCTGGAGGCCACGGGCGGGGACACCTACCGCATGACGGTCAGCGCGGGCGTCGCCTCCATCAAGGGCATCTACCAGGGTGAGGTCGCGCTCTCCGACCCCGAGGAGCCCGAGCGGTTCACGCTGCGCGCGCGGGGCGCCGGAGCCCCCGGCACCGTGGACGCCACCGTGCGCATCACGCTGAGCGAGGTCGATGGCGGCGCGACCCGGGTCGACTACGACGCCGAGGCGGTCGTCGGCGGCATGATCGGCGGGGTCGGCCAGCGCATGCTCGGCTCCGTCGCGAAGAAGACCGCCGGGGAGTTCTTCACCGCGGTCGAGCAGCACCTCCAGGACGGCCTCGCTCCGGCGGTGGTTCCCGGCGGCCTGGCGCCCGTCCCCTCCGCGACCCCGCCCGTCCCCTCCGCGAACGGCGGCAGGAGCCAGGCGGCGGAGCGGCCCGAGGCCGGGCAGGTGTTCGAACGGCCCCGCGGCGAGGCGTCCGAGCGGTCGCGCGGCGGCGCCCCGGTCTGGCCGGTGCTGACGGCCTTCGGCATGGGCGCGGGCATCGCCCTCGGCAGCGCCGTCATCGGATGGCTGCTCGGGCGCACCGGCCGCGGGCGCTAGCGGCCCTGCTTAGATCCTTCGCCTGTTCCCGGCAACGTTCACGCGCGTACGTGACAGGTAGATCCCAGGGTTGTTACGGAACCTCGCGGAAGAGGATCTCCGGGCGTAACGTGGTGATATGCGTGAGTTCCGTGCAGAGGATGCTCGATCGGAGGCCCGGCGACTCATCCACGACCTCCTGGGTGAGGAGCATCCGACCGCTGCGCTGCTGCTGAGCGAGGCCAGAGCCGCGCTCGGCGACGACCGCATGGCGCGCTGTGTGGAGTTGGCGCAGGGCGCCGCGCTCACCAGGCGGTCCTCCGAGCTCGCCGCGATCGCCGGCCTGCTCATCGGCACCGGCGCGCTCGGCACGGGATGGTGGACGGCCGGGCGCGGCGGGAAGATCCCGGCCCCCGACGAGGTACTGGCCGCCAACACCGCCATCGAGCCGTGGACCGACCTCACGGTGCTGGAGATGCTGGCCGCCTGGATCGCCGACGACACCGCCGACGTGGCGTGGGGCGCGCCGGTCGCGTCGGTCGACCTCAACTCCTGGCAGGAGCAGGACCGGATCGACCTCCCCGAGGAGGTCATCCCCGGGCAGCGCCTGGTCGTCTCGTTCGACGCCGGCGGGCGCCTGGACGCCGTGGTGCTGGAGCGGCCCGGCGGTGGGCTCGGGTCGAACCTCGACTTCGCCACGCTGCGTTACTCAGGGCCCGCCGAGGCCCAGTGGAGCTGGGGAGTGGCGGCGGGGCTCGGCCCTCACCCGCTTCCCGGCGAGGACCCCGACCCGTATGCCGTGACCGTCGACCAGCACGCGGCCGAGCGGCTACGTCACTGGGCGCTGCGCCACGGCGCCACGGGCGAGCAGGTCGGTCCGTGGTGGCAGGCGAAGGGCGACGTCATCGCCGCGGTCGAGCGCGTCGACTGGATGTGGCGCAGCGGCGAGTGGTTCGCCTGGTGGCGCGCGACCTCGGCACTGCTCGGCGGCGACCCCGAGCAGCTCGCGGCCCGTATGGACGACATCTCCTCCGCTCCCTGACGGGCGCCCCGGAATGTTCGCCTGATACTTGGGGTTTGAGCATCTTGTGAAGGTTGAGATCTTTTCTGATGTCGTCTGTCCCTGGTGCTACATCGGCCATACGCGCTTCACCCGCGCCGCCGAGCGCTACCGCGAGCAGGGCGGCGAGGTGGAGGTGCGGCTGCGCCCCTTCCAGCTCGCGCCGGACGCGGAGTCCCTCGGGGAGCCGCTCAGCACGTGGATGGAGCGCAGGTTCGGCGGGCCCGACAAGGTGCGGGAGCTCACCGGGCGGGTGACGGGGGTAGCGGCCGAGTCCGGCCTCGACCTGCACATGGACCGGGCCGTCCAGGCGAACTCCTTCGACGCCCACCGGCTCATCCTGGCCGCGACGGAACAGGGCAGGGGCGAGCGGATGGCCCGGCGCCTGTTCCGCGCCTACTTCAGCGACGGCCTGGACATCGGCAGCCGCGAGACCCTCGCCCGGCTCGCCGCCGAGGAGGGGGTCCAGGTGTCCCTGGACGGCGAGGACGGCGCCGAGGAGACCCGCGCGCAGCTCGACCGCGCCCGTGAGCTCGGCATCAGCGGTGTGCCGCTCTTCCTCTTCGAGGGCAAGTACGCCGTCTCGGGCGCGCAACCCGAGGACACGCTGCTCGCCGCCCTGCGGGAGGTCGCCTCCCTCACCGGCCAGGCGCCGCCGGACCAGGGCGACACCTGCTCGGTTTAAGGCTCCTGGCCCGAAGGCTTCTCGCAGGCGAGCGAACGCTAGGCGTGGACCGCGACGCCGAGGTCGCCGGTGCGGTAGTGCCGGCGGCACAGCACGCGGTAGTGCACCTGCGCGCCGTCGGTGTCGGCGATGACAACCTGCTCACCGGTGCGGGCCATGATCCCGTCGACGACGCGGGCGTTGAGCCTGCCCTCGCGCCCGCACCAGCAGAGCACCTCGACCTGCAACCGCGACACCTCGTCGGCCAGCTCGAACAGGCGCTGCGCCGCCGGGAACATCCGCGACCGGAAGTCCGAGGCCAGGCCGAACGCGTAGACGTCGACGCCGTGCGCGTCGACCAGGTCGGCGAGCTGCTCGATCTGGGCGACCGTGTAGAAGCACGCCTCGTCGCAGATGAGGTAGTCGACGGGGTCGTGCGCCCGTACGAGCTCCACCAGGTCGAGGTCGTCGAGGACCTCGATGGCTTCGAGCCCGAGCCCTATACGGCTGGTGACCTGAGGTCCGCCCGAACGGTCGTGCTTGGTGAGCACCAGCCCCCGCCTGCCCTGGCGGCCGTGGTTGTAGTTCATCTGCAGCGCCAGCGTGGACTTCCCGCAGTCCATGGGGCCGTGGAAGAACCTCAGAACGCCGTCGCGGTGGGGATGTGCGGGCGCGGCGGATAGGGCGGACATTTCACTCACGGGGCGTCAGCATACAGTTCGGTCGCTCATCCCTCCGGCCGGGTCGACGCGTGACGGAGTAGGAAGACGCCCGGGGCGGCCGACGGTGGCGCCCATGGCCTGCGAGGACGCGGTGACGATGGGGGAAGCGAGATCTGCCTACGGGTGGATGATTCCTTGGCGGTTGTTGCTGATTCCTGAATCCGGAGGGGTTCAGTAGACACTGAAGGCATGCGCAGCGTCCGAATCGGCGTCGACACCGGGGGCACGTTCACCGACGTGGTCGCGGTGGACGAGCAGACCGGTGAGATCATCACGACCAAGACCCCCTCCACTCCGGCCAACCCCGCCGACGGGTTCATGAACGGCGTGCACAAGGTCCTGGCCGGCAGGAGCCTGTCGGAGGTCGGCGGCATCGTGCACGGCACGACCGTGGCGACCAACCAGTTGCTCGAAGACCGCCCGGTCGACCTGGGCTTCGTCACCACCGAGGGCTTCGAGTTCATCCTGGAGATAGCCCGGCAGAGCGTGCCGGACGGCTACGGGAACTCATACTTCTGGGTCAAGCCGCCGCGCATCGTGCCCGTACACCGGGTGAGGACCGTCGGCGGGCGGCTCGACCACCTCGGCGAGGAGGTGCGGCCGTTCGACGAGGAGGAGGCCGTGCGGGTGGCACGGTGGTTCCGCGACCGCGGCGTCACCGCGCTCGGCGTGTGCTTCCTGCACTCGTACGCCAACCCCGCGCACGAGCGGCGCATGCGCGACGTGCTGGAGCGGGAGCATCCCGACGCGGTCGTGTCCCTGTCGAGCGACGTGCTCCGCGAGTACCGCGAGTACGAGCGCTCGGTCACGACCCTGGTCGACGCGGCGGTCAAGCCCACCATGCGGCGCTACATCGCGAACCTGTCCTCGCGCCTCGGCATGCCGTTCTCGGTGATGAAGAGCAACGGCGGGGTGCTGTCGGCGACGGAGGTGGTCCACCAGCCGATCACGACGGTGCTGTCGGGCCCGGCGGCGGGCGCGCTGGGCGCCGCGCTCATCGCGGGCACGGGCGGGCACCCTTCGGTCATCACCCTCGACGGCGGCGGCACCTCGACGGACGTCGCGGTCGTGGTCGACGGCGAGCCCACCCTCACCACCGAGGGCTCCATCGGCCGCTACCCGTGCAAGATCCCGATGATCGACATCGTGACCGTCGGCGCGGGCGGCGGCTCCATCGCGTGGATCTCCCCCGAGGGCACACTGAAGGTCGGGCCGAAGTCGGCCGGAGCCGACCCGGGCCCCATCTGCTACGCCAAGGGCGGCACCGAGGTGACGGTCACCGACGCGCACGTCTTCCTCGGCCGCGTGCCGCCCCACCTGCTCGGCGGCGAGATCCCCCTGGACGCGGACGCGGCCAGGGCCGGCATCGAGGCGCTCGCGGGCAAGCTCGGCCTGTCGCCCGAGCGCACGGCCGTCGGCGTCCTTGAGATCAGCGCCTTCAACCAGTCGAACGCCATCAGGCAGATCACCGTCAAGCGCGGGCTCGACGTGCGGGACTTCCCGATGGTGGCCTTCGGCGGCTCGGGGCCGCTGCTGGTCTGCCGTCTGATCGACATCCTGTCCGTCCCGGCGGTCGTCGTGCCGCCCAACCCCGGCAACGTGTCGGCGTTCGGGCTGCTCACGGTGGACGTGAAGAACGACTACGTCCGCACGCACGTCACCCGCGACCTCTCCCTGGACACGGCGGCGGGCATCCTCGGCGAGCTGGAGGCCCAGGCCGCCGCCACGCTCGACCGCGAGGGCTTCCCCGGCGACCGGCACGTCTACGCGCGCAGCGCCGACCTGCGCTACTACGGCCAGGCGTACGAGGTGCGCGTGCCCGCCCCCGCCGGTCCGGTAGACGAGGCGTGGCGCGCGGAGGTGCTCGACCGGTTCCACGAGGCCCACCACAAGCTCTACGGGTACGGCTACCGCGACGATCCCCGGCACGCCGTCGAATGGGTCAACCTGCGGGTCTCCGGCATCGGCCCCATCACCCGCCCGGCCATCCCCGAGCTCCCCGACCTCCGCGCGCTTCCCGAGTCCCACGGGCTTCCCGAGCTCCGCGCGCTTCCCGAGTCCCGCGGGCTTCCCGCGGCCGGTGACGCGGTGAGCGTGCCCCCCGCTGACCGGCTGGTGTACTTCGACGAGGACCCGGACTCGCCGCTCCAGGAGAACGGCTGGTGGACCGCGCCCGTCCACCGGCGCGGCGACCTGCGCCGCGGTGACGTCGTCACCGGGCCCGCGGTGATCGAGGAGTATGGCTCGACGCTGCCCCTGCATCCGGGCTTCACCGCCGAGGTGGACCGGCACGCCAACCTCGTGGTCCGCCGGACCACCGCGCACAAGGACGGAGCGGGCGAGTGACAACGGTTGACCCGGTGCTGGTCGAGATCGTCGAAGGGACGCTCGCGTCGGTGGAGATGGAGGTCGAGACGGCGATCGCCCGCACGGCCCGCTCCCCGATGATCCGTGACGCGCACGACTTCCGGGCGGGAATCCACGACGTACGGCTGCGCAAGCTGACCGGTCGCTCGTACTCCGCCCTCGTCCAGCCGATCGTGCGCGACTTCCCGGTATCCGAGATGAACCCCGGTGACGTCTTCTTCCACAACGACGTCTACCTGTCCGAGGGCGGCATCGGCCACCTCCCTGACCTGTGCGTCACCGTGCCGGTGTTCCACGACGGCGAGGTGGTCGCGTTCGTGCAGGCGTTCGGCCACCACGACGACATCGGCGGGGCCGTGCCCGGCTCGATGCCCTCCCACGCGCGCAGCGCCTTCGAGGAGGGGCTGATGGTCCCCCCGATCAAGCTGTGGGACCGCGGCGAGCCCAACCGCGCCGCCCTGACCATCATGACCCGCAACTCCCGCATGCCCGACTCCCTGGCCGGGGACCTCGACGCCGAGTGCTCGGCCTGCCTGATGGGAGCCCGCCGCCTCGGCGAGCTGTTCGGCCGGTACGGCAGGGCCGCGGTCGAGGCGTGCTTCGACGCGATCATCTCCAAGACCACCGAGACGTTCCGCCGCGAGCTGCTCGCCAAGATCCCCGAGGGGGTCCACGTCTGGGAGGACTACGCCGAGCACGACGGCGTGGACGAGCCGAGACTGCACGCCCAGCGGATCACGCTGACCGTCGACCACGCGGCGGACAAGCCGCTCGTCATCGACTTCACCGGCACCTCGCCGCAGGCCAAGGGCCCGATCAACCACGCCGGCGACTACGCCGACGGGGTGTTCCTGAAGAAGTGGCTGGCGCCGATCCTCCGCAACCTCGCCGACACCCCCGAGCGGATGGCGGAGCTGGACGTCAACGAGGGCGTCGTGCCGCTGATCGAGATGAGGTTCCCCGAGAAGGGGACCCTGCTGACGCCGATCTTCCCGGCGCCGACGAACGCCCGTACCTTCGTCATCCTGCGCCTGCTCGGCGTGCTCGCCGGGGTGCTCGCCAAGGCCACCGGCGGGCGCATGCCCGCCGACCAGGAGACCATCCGCTACACCGGCGTGTACGGGGACGACCACGAGGGCCGGCCGTACCTCATGAGGGAGGTGCTCGGCGGCGGTTCGGGCGGACGCTGGTACGCCGACGGGGAGGACACGATCCACGTCGTCCCCGACTCGCGCAACATCCCCGTGGAGTTCGCCGAGTCGCGCTGGCCCTTCCGGGTGGAGCGGCTCGGGCTCGCCCGCGACTCCGGAGGCCCGGGGCTCTACCGCGGCGGTCTCGGGTACGACAAGCACATCCGCATGCTGCGGGACGCCTCGTTCATGTCCATCGCCGACCGCTCGATCCTCGCGTGCTGGGGAGTGAACGGCGGCAGGGCCGGACGTCCGTTCCTCGTGACCGTCGGCGACCGGGAGATGGAGGGGCTCGTCGACGACTTCCCGGTGAAGGAGGGCGAGATCGTCCGGGTCAGGACCACCGGGGGCGGCGGCTGGGGCTCACCGTACGACCGCGACCCGGCGCTGGTGGCGGCGGACGTCCGCGACGGCAAGGTCTCGGCGAAAGCGGCCCACGACGACTACGGCGTCATCCTGCACGACCCGGGCGACTCCGACGCTTCGGCCGGTTCGGACGCTTCGGCCGGTTCGGGCGGGGAACCTCGGGTCGACCTCGACGCCACGGAGAGGCTCCGCGCGGAGCTCCGTACCGCGCGGCCACCCGCATTCTTCGACCGGGGACCCGGCTACCCGCTCCTGTCCGGCGGCCGCCCACAGGCAGACGTAGACACCTGACGCCACGCCCGCCACAGGCCGACGCCGACACCATGACGCCGCAGGCGGGTGGCGGGCCGCCCCCGACACGTGACGCGGCAGGCCGGTGGCGGGCCGCCACCGACATGTGAAGCGGCAGGCCGGCGGCGGGGTCCGCCCGGCCTCCGCCCCGGGTCCCGTGAACCACTACGGATCGAGGACGAACCAGACGACGCAGCGGGGGCTCTCCTCGCTGAACCCCCACCGGTCCGACAGTGCGCGGATCAGCGCGATCCCGCGTCCCGACTCCACGAGGTCGCCGGGGGAGTGGCGGCAGGTGGAGGGCATGGTCTCCGCGCCGTCGTCGACGACCTCGATCTGTACGCGGCCGTCCTCCTCCATGCGCACCACCGTCCCGATCACCGTGGAACGGGTGTGGACCACCGAGTTGGTCACGGCCTCCGACAGCAGGAGCACCGCGTCGTCACAGCGCGGATGACCGTCGAGGACCTTGCGTATCCACAGCCGCGCCTCACCCACGTTCACCTCCCCGGCCCGGAACACCGCCTTCTCCAGCGACCGGACCCCGGCGCTCAGGCGTCCGCGCCTCGTATCACTGTCCCAGTGCCCCCACAGGCCCGCTCCGGCGTCTTCACCGGGCATCTGCGCTACCTCCATCACTCGCTTGTCGTTCGGCGGTGACGCTAGGAAGCGGAGGAGGTTGCCAGCAGCGTTCCGCTGCGCCGCGAAAGGTCGTGGAACTGTCCCTCCCGTGTCCCTTCCGTGCCGTAGCACGTCAGTCTTCACGGTGTGGGTGGAGCCGGCATCGATTCGTCGGTGGTCAGCTCCCTCCCACAGGCCGACTGAGAGAGTGGGGCGGCAGCTTCCACCTTGGCGGCTTCGGGAGCGATGAGTGGCCACTCGATGTTGCGTAAGGTCCTGCGATTGGCTGGGCCGCGCTAAGTACCTGTTAGTACACTGGCGGCATGAGCGCGCAACCGCACGAGTTCACCCCCGAAGGCCCCCTGCCGGAGAAGAATCTGCGCGCCATCCGCAGAGCGTTGGTCGTGCCGCAGGACCGAGATGGGTTCGACGCGGGTCTTGACGTCGTCTTGGCTGAGGTCCGCGCCAGTTTGGACCTCGGCCGGCTAAGCGAGTTCATCCATACCTGGTGGCTTATCGCGTGCGACTCGATCAAGGATCCGCAGGGTCGTAGAGATCTCTACGAGCGGTCTGCCCGTGTCCAGAAACTGGCTGACGTCGGCAAGCCGCTCCCTCGGGGAGACAAGACGTGGCGCCAACTGCTGGCTGAGCGCGGGGTCGAGCGGTAGGTGTACTCGATCGTTGAGCCCGATCCTGTCGCTCAAGAACAGATCGCGGCCCTCCCCGAGGATGCCATACGGTATCTGGTCGGGGTGCTGGACTTGGTTGAGCTGGAGCCCTGGGCCGGCGGACCGCAAGCGCCCAGCAAGCCCGATGGCAACATGCGGGTCATGCCGTTTGGAGAGCGTGGACTCGTGACCTATCTAGTGTTGGAGCCCCAACGCGAGGTATACATCGTCCGCGTGCAGTGGATGTAGCTTGATCTTTGTTATCCAGTTGAAGATCATATCGAGCTCCAACTGCCCAGGTTCCATGTCTAGGCATGCATAGTGTCCCTCAACCCCTCGCCTGGACCGTGGCTGAGTGATATCTGGGTGACAACGGCCATGGACGAGCCCGGACGCGAGAGATCGCCATGGACGGTATGCCTAGGTCGGGGCGGGTTGCGTCAGTGGTAAAGCTGCTCCAGATTCTCCAGCAAGGTCTGGGTCTGCTGGGTTTCCGGAATGTCCGGGCCGCCTGGGCGAACGACCGCTCCAAGCCCATGGTGTGGGCCATCGACGGTAAGCGATACTCGCCGACCGGCCCTGGTCAGCCCGAGAACGGAGCAAGCGGCGGGCACGACCCGAGTATCGCCAGACGCGAGCCGTATAACTGACAGGGCGGGACGTGATGAGCGCGGTGTTCCTCGGCCATGTGGGCTATCGGCTTGACAGACGCTGCGACGGCCCGGCTACCATGGGTGATGCATGGCCCACTCGGGGTCATGAAGTGGAGCCGGGTTAACCTCCGCAGGTGGTGGCCCGGCTTTCGCGTGTTCGCAGACTACTCGGGCTCGCAGCCGATGTATTCGAGCACGGAGTCAAGTCCCCGGCCCGTCACGTCCTCATGGAGTGCCAGCAGTTTGGCCGTGCTGCTCACGATGACGTCCGCCAGCCAGAGTAGCGGCTCCTTCGCATAGGGAGCATGCCGGTACGCGAAGCGCGCCGGTCGTCCTGCCAGCCCGCCAAGAACCTTCCGGTCCTGTCGGTCCTGGCTTGCCTCCCGCTCGGCCACCACGACCTCACGGGCCTGGCGCGGCAGGTCCTGCGCCAGCCACGTCAGGGCACGCGCTCGCGCGGCTTCTTTGCGCTTCGGCCGTTCGAAGCGGCAGCCGTACACATGTGCTTCGACCGGCATGGCACCGTCTCCTTGATCAGTGCAGCACGGGTCGGCTCGTCCTCCATCGCCCAGTGCGGCGGGCGATGGAGGGAACCAGTGCCGACAGGTGACGTCTGATGACGTCCGCGATGCCCGGGTCCGCCACTACGAGACCGATCACGTACAGGCGGGCACCGGTGTGGATCGATTCGTCGATGTATCCGGCCAAAGTCGATGCGGGGGGATGCACGCGGTCATCATCTCGTAACCGTCCGGAGCTGGGTTGCTACTTAGGGTGAAATCGACTCTGGCTAATACGGGATGAAGCGGGAGCCGCTATCTCAGCCCTTTCACTACGTTCGCCCAGGGCCAGTCGCCGTTTGGGGGTCTGGGCGCCGCGCGGAGTGGCTCCGATGATGTGCCTGGGTCACCCCTGTCTGCCTCGGGGTGTCCGGTGATTTCGTGTACCGGTTCAATTCGGGCCGTTTGCGTAGCTCGGGTCGGGCCGCTGAGGATCACGCGGAGCGGTCCGGTTCGTGACAGGTCATCGGGCTGTCGCCGGTGTGTCTTGTCTGTGTCGTCGTAGGAAAGAAGCTGAACGCGGTGGTGAGAAGCTTTACCGTGTGCAGAGGTGACTTATTGTAGGCGATCGATAGCGGAGGGTGGGTATCGCCCATGTCTGGTCGGCAGACGTTGCTGAAGGTGTTGCTGATGAAGCGCCATCAGGAGACGCATCGGGCGTTCTGCTTGGAGTACGACAAGGTGGCCCGGAGCCTCGATCGCAACCTGATCGGGTCGTCGCCGAGCCGGGAGGCTTTCGGTCGCTGGCTCAAAGGCCACCTGAAGACCAAGCCGCATGCCGACCATTGCCGGGTCCTGGAGCGGATGTTTCCCGGCCACACCGTTGCGGAACTCCTCGCGCCGTACGACCCTGTAGGAAAGGACTCCGGCGTTCATGCCATGCGCCCCGACCCTCGGGAGGCGGCCACGAAACGGCGAGAAGTGTTCCAACTCGGCGCGACCACCTTGGCCCTTGGCCTAAGCGAGAGCATCTTGCGCGGCCCTGACCTGCTGGAACAGGTCCTCGATTCCGGCAACGTCGGCGAAGGCCGACTGCTGTCGCTAGAGAACGAAGCCGACCGGCTTGGAGAATCAGTCGTCAAGGTTCCGCCCGCCGGGCTCCTGCCAGAGGCGCTGCTTCAGTTGAACAGTGTCAGGGAGTTGCTCACCGGCCGCCAGTCGATAGAGGCGCAGCGCCGACTCGCGAGGGTGGGCTCGAAATTGTCCATCGTGGTGGGCGAAATCATGTTCTGTACCAACAACTTCCTGTTGGCTCGGCGCTGGTACGCAGCAGCTGCTCGTGCGGCGGAGGAAGCCGGCGACCGCTACATGGCGGACATCGCCTTGGCGAGTTCTGCATACCTCCCAACGTATGCGGGGGACCCACGCGGCACATTGGCTCGTGTTATGCCTCGGTTGGAACGCTCGGTAGGGGCCACTCCAGCAATCGCATGGCTCTGGGGGTTCGCGGCATTGGCCCACGCTACCCTTGGGGATCGCGCTGCTTTTGAGCGGGCGAATGACAGGTCCCGGGGCACGCTCGATCGATGTAGTGGTGACACGCTTCAGCCAGGAGTCTTCTCGTACCTTCCAGAGAAGCAGGCGTTCTACGAGGCTCGTGGTTGGGCAGACCTCGGCAACGTGGATGGGGCGGGCAGGGCTGCATCTCGGGCGTTGGCGGCGTTCGATCCGACCTTGACCACTAACCCGGCATTGGTGCGCTTCTCGCACGCGAGCGCCCTTGCCAAGTCGGGGCAAATCGAAGAAGCATGCTGCGTCGCCACGGCCGCGATTCGAGACCCGCATACCTACCAGAGCATCACCGTTGTTCTACGGGCACACGAATTCGATGCTTTGCTGGCTCCCACAGGGGCGGCGACTGCCGACTGGCGCGAGGCGCTGGCCGATGTACGAGCACCGGACCCGGCGACCCTCCTGAACACGTCATCACCGAGAGCCTGACCCGGTAGTTCAACCCTGTCACTACGTTCACTCAGGGCCGGCCGTCGTTTGGGGCGGCGACTGGCAGTCCGTACCCGTGGCGAACGCGATGGGTCAACCCCAACCACTCATGCTGGACGCCGCCGCTCGGGAGACCTTGGTGGGGGTGGCGCGCAACTCTGCCTCAAGCTCGGCGAGGACGTGTTGCGCCGCTGTTCTGATCCTTGCTCTGCGGCCGTTCAGTTCTTCTCCGAAGGCCCGCGCGGTCGGCCCCACCCAAACGGCCTGGCCACCGAACTGCGCGCAGACGGGATCGAGGGCGGTCTCCAGTACGTGGATGTGCGCACGCACGGCGGCGAGCGCCGTCTCCAGATCCCGATACTTCGGGTTCGGCACCAGATCGTCGTCAAGGGGCAACCCTGGCTCCCGCTGCGTGGAAGGATCGATGAAACTGTAGATACTAGATGGCGCAGGGGTTCTCACTGAGATTATGTGGGCTCGACCGGTTCCCGGCCAGACCTGGAGGCGAAAACGATGCTCGGCCTGACCAGTCCCGTAAAGCTCCGCCGCAAGGCCGCCGTACTCGCACTGCTCACGCCCTTGACCCTAACTGCCTGCACATCCGACAAAGGCCCCACCGCGGCCCAAGCAGGGCAAACCTTGAAGAGTCACATACTCCAGCTGCTCAAGGAACGAAATGCCCAGGAGCTGACCATTACTGACCCCGGTGGCAAAGACATCGCTTGCGCTGACGGCAAAGCGAAGCAGACTTTTGCCGCTACTGGAAATGATCTTCCCGAGCGAAGTTCCGAAACCCTGCGCTCAATGTTGTTGGGCGCATTGAATCATGTGGCACCGTACAAGATCGTAAGTCCAGATGGACTAGATAAGCCAATCCGTGTATCCAGTGACTCGTTTAACACGATCCTGGTTCTGGACTCCTCGTCCAGTGGAGTTTATGTGGTTAGTGGCGAAACCACATGCCTACCTGAATCTTAATCTAAAGATGGGGGTATTCTAAGCCGCGAGCCTTATTAAATGTTCTATGGCCGTCGAATTGTGCGGCGAGATCCTCTGCTAGGCCCCCAAGTGCTCTTTTGTCATTGTCTTGACCGTTTTCGATCAGCCAACTTTCGAGGGCGTCCAAGCCCTTGTTTCCATGCTTGACGATATCTGAAAAGGGGCGCAGTCTTCCGCTGGAATCCGATATGGGCACCCCGGCCGGCCGGGTGGTCTCAAAGTCCTTAGGTGATATCTTTGGGGGAAAGCCCGCGTCTAGTAGGGACTGGGCTATAGCATGTCGACGTCCGAGGGTTTCCAGGTTGTCGGCTGATTGGATCTTGTCAATCTCCTTTTGTTCGCTGGCTTTGACGGTGTCGTAGGTTGACCACCCGGTGCTGAGTGCCGTCCACAGCACTGCTCCGGCTGTCTCTGGGACAAATAGTCCGAGTAGTCCCAGTCCGTTTCCTGAAGCCCAACTGAAGGCCTTGCTGGCCTGCTCTGCTGCGTCGTCCTTTTTCTTCCCAAGTGTCTCCGCTGCTGCCAGTTGTAGGCCGTGCGCATTCCCGAGTGCGCCGAATATATCGGCCAGACGTTCGGATTTCTGAGTCTTTATTATGTTCGGAACTTCTGCATTGATCAGCCGTCGAGCAAGATCCCCCATGCCATCCTTGAATGGCATTTGATCTTCTGTGCTATCGGCAAATGTTCTGATGAAGCGGTAAGTATCTGCCGGACTCAGCTGAAACATAGGTTTCAATCCGAGGATTCTAGAGGCCACGTTTCCGAGCGTGCTGAACGATAGCTGGGTCCTGTCGTGAGGGGTGGCACCTTGTGTGATCTCTGTCGCGTAGGCGCCCGCGATCTCGGCCAGGTGTATCCGGGTTCCCTGGCCGATGCTGAGCTGGCCGAGGGTCGTCATGACGGTGAAGGCGAACGCCGCCGCGTCTTTGCTGTGGTGGCCGTCCTTCTCGTCGTAGGCGCCGGAGGCGGCGGCCAGCATGCGCCCGAAGGCGTCGGCCTCACCGGCCAGCGCCGACGGGCCACTGGTGTGGGCGGTGAAGTCTTTGAGGAGCTTGATTAGTTTCGACTGGTCTTGTCCTGTGACAGTGCTCAGGGCGAGGCGTGCCGCGCCAGGGTTGTTTCCCAAGGCGTGGAGAAGTCCCGCGTTGACGTGGCGTGGCTTTCCGAGGCCCTGAGTCACGGCTACTTGAGCGAGCCATTTCGCGGGGAAGGATCCCGCACTCAGCAGCAGGCCGGCATTGACCTGATCAGCGCCGGACAGCGCGGTGTGCGCCAGCGAGTCCTTGATCTTGGAGAATCCGGGCACGTGGGACCCCGCTGAGACGGCGGTGCCGAAAGCCTGGCTGACGGTGCGCAGTATGCCGTCGTCGGATCGGGGTGGCGCGAGGGTCGCCTCTCCGGGAGGCGCGAGGTTGTGGCGCAGCGTCGCCGGAAGGTCGAGCGTGCCCTGCCGCCCGAGGGCCGCGAAGAACGCGGCGGTGTACTCGGGATCGTTGACATGTGCGGCAAGGGTGTCGACGATCCGCTGGTAGCTCTGGTCCCGGCTGAGGGGTGACAAGACGCCGGAGTCCAGCTTCTCGTATGTAGCGGCCAGCTCCGCGCCCAGGCGGCGTGCCTCCGCCGCAGGCAGAACGTCTTTCTCCTCGTAGGACATCAGGCCATTCGCCGCCCCCGGGGACCAGTCGGGGAGTTGGGCGGTGTTGTGGGCTAGTTTGCTGCGGCGGCGTAGGTCGGGGAGGTGTTCGTCGATCCAGCGTTCCACCTCGCCGATCGGGTCGAGCGAGGTGGCGGGTACGCCTTCGGTGGCGAACACCTGGCGGATCGCCTGCATGTGCTCGCCGATGAGCCCCCGGGCGTGCTCCATCTCGCTGATGAACCGGTCCATCAGCGAGGGATCGATCCCGGTGAACTCCGGTGACAGTGGCCCCGTTCCTGACGGCACGGTGTTCACGAGCTCACGCCCCCTCCGACGCCCCAGTTGCCGGACCACAAACCTAACGCAGTCGGCGGCGCGTGGAGAGGGCGTGTGTCAAACCGGGTGGCGTTCCGCGTAAGGGCGTCTGGCGGTTGTTCGCAGCCTCCGGCACAGCGACGGCCCCACGAGGACGGTTGTGGATACCAGGAGCAAGGCGACCGTGAGGACCAGGCCCGGGAGCGCGGTCAACTCGACGGCTGGGTACCGGCGGTGGAGGTCGGTGGCCATGAAGCAGAGCCGGATGACCGACGCGACGGTGAGACAGAGCGACATGGCGCCGCAGGCGGCGACCATGCGGTGGGGCTCGGCGGCGGCCAGTAAGACGAGAAGGCATGAAGCGACCAGCAGGGTGAGCGTCACCTGGCCTGCCGTGGTCACCTTGTCGCTGATGGACGCGTCGGACAGGTCCCACAGCGACAGGTGCCTGATCGTGTCGCTCCCGTCGCGAAGGTGATGGCGGAAGCGCATCCACGGCAGGGTGCCCGCGAAGAAGAGCAGGAGGACGAGGACCATCCCCCGGGCCGCCTGGGCGAGTCTGTGGGTGGGGTAAGGCGACCACGCGGAGGTTCCAGATTGTTCCGCGGGGTCCGGCGACGTCTGCTGGATGACGTCCCGCTCGTCCGACGAGTCGGCCACGGCCACCAGGGCGAGGCCGATTATGAGCGCGAGCGTCTCCACGAGCGCGGCGGTCGGGGCGGATCCCGGCGTGACCCACGCCGTGCTCCAGGGGAGGCGGCTGTGCGGCCTGGGGAGGGCCTGATGGAGCCACATGAGATTGAGGAAGCTCAGGATCGCTGACAGCAGAGTGCCCAGGATCATCGGGCGTACGGGGTTGAGCGCCGTGACCATGGCGAGGGAGAGGGCGAGTACCAGCATGCCGAGCGCGCTGGTGCCGTTCTCGCTGATGATCCGGAGGTCGGAGGTCGGCAGGTCCCACAGCGAGAGCACGGTGCCGGCGGACGGCTCAGCGGAGCGCACCCATGGTCGGACGCTGGTGGCCAGCAGCATCAGGGAGAGTCCGACGGACCACACGGAGTATCGGATGCGCTGGATGGCGGCGAAGGACTCGCAAGGGGTCGGGTCATCACTTCTCGGGTTCACCCGGCGACGCTAAGTCGCCGACGCGGCTGTCGGTGATGTCCGGATGGGTCGTGACACGGCACCCAGGCGTCGGATCGGTGTCGTCGCCGTGTCGCAATCGGTGGAGCTCTCGAAACGCGACCGCAGGTTCGGTCGGCGCGCCGAGCGCCGTTGTAGGCCCCCAGGAATGTTCGTTGGACGAGCGGCTGGGCGGTACGGGCCGGAAAGCAATTCCCCGATCATGCCTCGGGCGTGGTCTACCCCGGTGATCAAACCGGACCCGTGACCATTGCGGACCGGCTGATCATGATTTATCTCTTGTTCCACCCTTTTTCCATAAAATCTGACAACCCAAATGACAAATGTCAAATTCATGTAACAAATCTGGATTTGGGGTGGAAAGGTCTGACTTAGGTAGTCAATGTCGACTTTGCCGGTCCACCCGGACCGCAGAGTGGAGGATCCCCCCGTGCGCAAAACGCTCCTCACCATCCTCTTCGCAAGCTCCCTCGTCATGGCGGTGAGCCCGGCCACGGCCGCGGTGGACACCAGCCTCGCGCCCGCCGGCGACTACATCGTCGTGCTGCGGGACGGAGCCGATCCCTCGGCCGTCGCCAACACCCAGGCGCGGTCCAAGGGCGCGACCCTCAAGAACGTCTACAGTCACGCGCTACGCGGCTACTCGGCGCGGATGACCGCCGCCGCCGCGGCCGATCTCGCCCGTGACCCGCAGGTGCAGTTCGTACAGCCCGACGGCGTGGTGTCGATCGACGCCCAGACCCTGCCGACGGGGATCAACCGGGTCGACGCCGAGCTCAGCCCCACCGCCGCCATCAACGGCGTGGACACGCGCGTCAACGTCGACGTGGCGATCATCGACACCGGCATCCAGCTCACCCACCCCGACCTGAACGTCTACACGGCGGGCGCCAAGAACTGCAACAACGGGACCAGCGCCAACGACGGCAACGGCCACGGGACGCACGTGGCGGGCACGATCGGCGCGCTGGACAACACCAGCACCGTCGTCGGGGTGGCACCCGGCGCCCGGTTGTGGCCGGTGCGCGTGCTCAACGCCAGCGGCAGCGGCACCTGGTCCCAGGTCATCTGCGGCATCGACTACGTCACCGCTCACGCCTCCGAGATCGAGGTCGCGAACATGAGCCTCGGAGGCCTCGGAACCGACGACGGCAACTGCGGCAACACCAACGCCGACGCGATGCACCGCGCGATCTGCGCGGCCGTCGCGGCGGGCGTGACGTTCGTGGTGGCGGCCGGCAACGAGACGGACAACGCGGCCAACCACGTTCCCGCCGCCTACGACGAGGTCGTCACGGTCAGCGCGCTCGCCGACTACAACGGGCTTCCCGGCGGTGGAGCGGCGGCCACCTGCGCCAACTACGGCGCCGACGACACGCGGGCCAGCTTCTCCAACTTCGGCGCCGACGTGGACCTCATCGCCCCGGGCGTGTGCATCCTGTCCACGTGGACGGGCAGCGGGACCAACACCATCTCGGGTACCTCAATGGCCAGCCCGCACGTCGCGGGTGGAGCGGCCCTCTACAAGGCTACGCATCCGACGGCCGGTCCCGCCGCGGTGAAGGCCGCGCTCCAGGCGGCGGGAACGACTCTCGCCGGCATCCCGGAGAAGCTGCTGAACGTCTCCACGTTCTGACGCCGAGGTCCTGACGCCGAGGGCGTCCGACATCGAGCCGGGCGGGCCCACGGGCGCCACAGCGGGCGCCCGTGGGCCTCACCTGTCGTCAAGGGTCATCTCGGGCGGGGCGTCGCAGGCAGCTCGCCGGCCGTGAGGCCGCCGAGGTCGCGGTCGCTGAGGTCGGCGCGGCGGCCTGCCTCGCGTCCGGTGGCGTAGCCGTCGCGGTCCAGAGCGGTCGCGCGGGCAGGCCGCAGGCCGGGGAAGCGGCGGTCGAACTCGGCCCGCACCAGGGCCGTACGGTCCAGGAGTACGAGCTCCGCCCCTGTTCCCGCGACCTGTTCGGCCACCTCGGCCACGCGGTCGCGGAGCTTGGCGGAGACGCCCGAGCCGAAGCCGACGTAGAAGGCCCGCCGGAAGTCGGCGGCGGCGCGGGCGCGCCGGTCCTTGGCCGTGACCGTTTCCAGCTCGCACGACGTGAACCGCCGGAGGGCGGGTCTGGCCTGGTTCTCCATCTGCAGGCTTATGGAGGGAAGCAGAACGCGCAGGCTGTCGAGGACGGCCTCCGGCCCGACGACCGTCATGGTGACGTGCCTCGCGCCGCGGATGCCCCGGCCCTTGACGCCGGTCCAGCGTTGCGCGCCCTTGCATCCGAGCGCGTCGCAGACGAGGTGGAGGGCCCAGCAGCGTTCGCGGGCGTGCCCGCCGCGGTTCGACACCTCGAACTCGATGCCGTCGATGGTCTCCGCGCGGCCCGTGGACCCCCGTCTCACGGCGGACGCGTCCAGGCCGTGCCTGAGCATCAGCGCAGCCGCGTGCGCGGAGGCGATCGCCGCCTCCTCCTCGCCCGTGCCGGGGTGCTCCGCCAGGTCCAGCAGCCGCCGGACCCGCTCCATGACCTTGGTCCTGGACGGCCCATCGGGGCCGGTCAGCGGACCCTCACCGGCGCACCGGGCGAAGGCCGGCCCTTCCCTGACGGTGTCCCCATCGCGTTCCCGCCCCCTCCGACGACCCGGCGGGTCACCAACCTAGCCCACGTCATGGTGGAGGGCCGGGCGCCTCCGGCCCACAGCGGGAATCGTCACGCCGCGATCGTGGATTCGTCGTGGTTCCGTCACTGGTTGTCCTGTTTTTGCAGCTACTGAGCACAATGCGTGATTGGCGAGGGTCGTCCTGGGTAGCCGTTCAATGGAAACGGTGACCGAACAGACGGTGGTGAAGAGATGGCATCGATGGTGGACCGCATCAAGGACTACCTGCGCAGCCCGAAGGGCCACGAGCAGGTCGAGAAGGTCAAGACGATGGCCAAGGACCAGCAGAACCAGCGCAAGCTGCGCGAGTTCATGGACAAGTGGCGCGGGCGCAAGACGCACAGATAGGACAGCCCGGACACGATGTAGAGGATCCAGGGAATGCCCCGAGGGTTCCAGCAGGTTCCCGGGCGTCCAGGACGTACGCGAACGTCCTGGACGTCCCGGTCGTAGGGACCCGGCTGCCGGTGCGGGCGCGAGGAAGATCGGGATAATGGACGCGCGTGACCGGGCGTCGGCCGGGCCGCGCGCACGATGGGGATGATCGGGAGCCCGTGATCGCGGGGGGACCTGGGTGTCTGGCGGGTGGGGGGACCTGGCAGGCTTGCCAGTGAGACCGGAACGCGCATTCCCCCCGAGCCCCCGTGGAGGCTGACCTTGCAGGGACCTCTCAGTGACGTCGTCGTCCTCGACCTGTCCCGTGCTCTCGCCGGGCCGCACGGAGCGCAGATGCTCGGCGACCTGGGCGCCACGGTGATCAAGGTGGAACATCCGGACGGCGGCGACGAGTCGCGTGGCTGGGGCCCGCCCTTCGTCGGCCCCTCGGGTGACATCTCGACGTATTTCCTCTCGGCCAACCGCAACAAGCGTTCCATCGCGCTCGACCTCAAGTCCAAGGAGGGGGCAGAGCTCCTCACCCGGCTGATCAAGCAGAGCGACGTGCTCGTCGAGAACTTCCGTACGGGCGTGCTGGACCGGCTCGGCTTTCCCGTGGAGCGTCTTCACGAGCTCAATCCGCGCCTGGTGATCCTCTCCATCACCGGCTTCGGCCACGACGGCCCCGAGGGCGGCCGTCCCGGGTACGACCAGATCGCGCAGGGCGAGGCGGGGCTGATGAGCCTCACCGGCCCCTCGCCCGCGGAGCCGTACCGCGTCGGGGCCTCGATCGCCGACCTGCTCGCGGGCATCCACGGGGCGTACGGCGTGCTGGCCGCGCTGTACGAGAGGGAGCGCACCGGCAGGGGCAAGGTCGTGCGCACGTCCCTGCTCGCCTCGGTCGTGGGCGTGCACTCCTACCACGGGACGGCCTGGACGGTCGGCGGCAAGGTCCCGGGGGCGGGCGGCAACCACCACGCCTCCATCGCCCCGTACGGGGCGTTCCACTGCGCCGACGGCATGATCCAGATCGCGGTCGCCAACGACGCGCAGTGGCGCAAGCTCGCCCCGATCCTCGGCATCGACCCCGCCACCCCGAAGTACGCCGTCAACAGGGAGAGGTTCGCGCACCGCGACGAGCTGATCGCCGACATGGAGAAGGCGCTGACCGTCCATGACCGCGCCCACTGGCTGGCCGAACTCGCCGGCGCGGGCATCCCGGCGGGGGCGATCCGCACCCTCGACGAGGTCTACGCCTGGGACCAGACGCGCTCGCAGGATCTCGTCGTCACGGTCGAGCACCCGGAGCTCGGCGTCATCGAACTGCCGGGATCGCCGCTGAGGTTCGACGGCGAGCCGCCCGCCGAGCACCTCGCCCCGCCCGCGCTCGGCCAGGACACCCAGGCCGTGCTCGACTGGCTGGCGAAGCGGGAAGCGTGATCCGGCCGGTGATGGGAGGCCGCCGATGAGCCCGGCCCGTCCGGACGCCAACACCCTCATCCACACGGTCCTCGACCCCGGTTCCTGGAAGTCGTGGGACGAGCCCACCGTGGACCCCGCGCCGCCCGGCTCCCCGTACGCGGAGGAGCTGGCCTTCGCGCGCGCGAAGACCCGCTACGACGAGTCCGTGGTGACCGGCGAGGGGCTGCTGGGCGGACGGCGCGTGGCGATCATGGCCTGCGAGTTCTCCTTCCTCGCCGGGTCGATCGGGGTGGCCGCCGCCGGGCGGCTGGTCCGCGCCGTCGAGCGGGCGACGGCCGAGAGGCTGCCACTGCTCGCCGCCCCGGCCTCGGGCGGCACCCGGATGCAGGAGGGCGCGCTCGCCTTCGTCCAGATGATCAAGATCAGCGCCGCCGTCTCCGCCCACCGCGCCGCCGGCCTGCCGTACATCGTCTATCTCCGCCATCCCACGACCGGCGGGGTGTTCGCGTCGTGGGGGTCGCTCGGCCACGTCACCGCCGCCGAGCCGGGCGCGCTGATCGGCTTCCTCGGCCCGAGGGTCTTCGAGACCCTGTACGGATACCCCTTTCCGCAGGACGTGCAGGTCGCGGAGAACCTGTTCAAGCACGGTCTCGTCGACGCCGTGGTGTCGGCCGAGAACGCCCGCGAGATCGCGATCCGCGCCCTGTCGGTCCTCTGCGCGCCCAAGGAGGTCGGGGAGCGCGGCGAGGGGCTCACGCGAGTGCCGGAGCCGGGTGAGCGGGCCGTCGCCGTGGAGGCCTGGGAGGCGATCAGCCGGTCGCGGCGCGACGACCGGCCCGGCGTCAGGGCCCTGCTCAAGCTGGGCGCCTCCGACGTCACCCCGCTGAACGGCACGGGCGTGGGCGAGAACGACCCCGGCCTGCTGCTCGCCCTGGCCAGGTTCGGCACGGCGCCCGCGGTCGTGCTCGGCCAGGACCGTCGCCAGCAGAGCGCGTGGACGAATGCCTGGGGCAGATTGCCCCGCAACTGCCGCTGACCGACGT
>NZ_JBEZFH010000075.1:0-31654 GCF_040649355.1 Sphaerisporangium sp. NPDC049002
GGTGCTCGGGTGCAGCGCGCTGCTGCTGGCGCTCGGGCTGATGATGGTGCTGTCGGCCTCCAGCATCGAGGCGCTGCAGAAGACGGGGATCGAATCCGGCCCGCTCGCCGCCCCAGCGCACCTGACGTTCGCGCAGGTCGACGGTCACCTCGGTCGCCGGATCCGCCTCGATCGCGGCCTGCAGCGCCTCGACCGTCTCCGGGGGCAGGACGATCGGCAGCAGGCCCATCTTGGTGGAGTTGTTGCGGAAGATGTCGCCGAACCGGGCGGCGATCACGGCGCGGAAGCCGTACTGCTGGAGCGCCCAGACGGCGTGCTCGCGCGAGGATCCGGTGCCGAAGTCGGGCCCGGTCACGAGGATCGAGGCGCCCTCGTAGACGGGGTTGTTCAGGACGAAGGACGGGTCCTCGCGCCAGGCGGCGAAGAGGCCCTTCTCGAACCCGGTGCGGCTGACCTGCTTGAGCCACACGGCGGGGATGATCTGGTCGGTGTCCACGTTGCTGCGGCGCAGGGGCACGGCCCGGCCTGTGTGCGTGGTGAAGGCGTCCATTTTTATCGTTCCCAAGCTCTCAGAGGTCGGCCGGCGCGGTGAGACGTCCGGTCACGGCGGAGGCGGCGGCGACCGCCGGCGACACCAGGTGGGTGCGGCCGCCCTTGCCCTGGCGGCCCTCGAAGTTGCGGTTGGAGGTGGACGCGCTGCGCTCGCCGGGGGCGAGGGTGTCGGGGTTCATCCCCAGGCACATCGAGCAGCCCGCCTCGCGCCACTCGGCGCCCGAGGCCTTGAACACCTCGTGGAGGCCCTCGGCCTCCGCGTCGGCCTTGACCTGCATCGAGCCCGGCACGATGAGCGTGCGGGCCGTGACCGTACGGCCGCGCAGCACGTCGGCGACGGCGCGCAGGTCCTCCAGCCTGCCGTTGGTGCAGGAGCCGACGAAGACGGTGTCGACCTGGATCTCGCTGAGCGGGGTGCCCGCGCGCAGGCCCATGTAGTCGAGCGCCCGCTGGGCGGCGGCCGGGTCGGAGGTCTCCTCGGGGGCCGGGACGGCGTCACTGAGCGGCGCCCCCTGGCCCGGGTTGGTGCCCCAGGTCACGAACGGCGACAGCGTGGCCGCGTCGATCTCCACCACCGTGTCGAAGACGGCGTCGTCGTCGGTCCTGAGCGACTTCCAGTACGCGACGGCGGCGTCCCACGCCTCGCCGGAGGGGGCGTGCTTGCGGCCCTTGAGGTACTCGAAGGTCGTCTCGTCCGGGGCGATCATGCCGGCCCGGGCGCCCGCCTCGATGGACATGTTGCAGACGGTCATGCGCCCCTCCATGGAGAGGTCGCGGATGGCCTGGCCCCGGTACTCGACGATGTGGCCCTGGCCTCCGCCGGTGCCGATCTTGGCGATGATGGCGAGGATCAGGTCCTTGGCGGTGACGCCGAACGGCAGCTCGCCGGAGACCTCGATGGCCATCGTCTTCGGCCGGTACGCCGGGAGGGTCTGGGTGGCCAGCACGTGCTCCACCTCGGAGGTGCCGATGCCGAAGGCGAGGGCTCCGAAGGCGCCGTGCGTGGAGGTGTGGGAGTCGCCGCAGACGACCGTCATGCCCGGCTGCGTGAGGCCGAACTGCGGGCCGATGATGTGCACCACGCCCTGGCCGGCGTCGCCCATCGGGTGCAACCGGACGCCGAACTCCGCGGCGTTCTTGCGGAGGGTCTCCACCTGGGCCTTCGACACGGGGTCGGCGATCGGACCGAGCACCGTGGGAACGTTGTGGTCTTCGGTGGCGATCGTGAGGTCGGGCCGTCGCACCTTCCGCCCGGCCATGCGCAGGCCGTCGAACGCCTGCGGGCTGGTCACCTCGTGGATGAGGTGGAGGTCGATGTAGAGCAGGTCGGGCTCGCCGTCGGCACGGCGGACTACGTGCTGCTCCCATACTTTCTCAGCCAGTGTGCGACCCATGTCGTGAACGCCTCCTTGCGTTTCATCCCTGGGGAACGTCTCATATCATAAGACGGTAATTTCGGGATATGGACAGCCTACCCATCCCTCCCCGGAATGCCAGTTGCATCTCGGATAGCGAGACGGCAGTATCGGGGTATGGACAACTCTAGCGGAGTCGGCGTACTGGACAAGGCCGTGCTCGTGCTCAACGCTCTGGAGGCCGGCCCCGCGTCCCTCGCACAGCTCGTGCAGGCGACAGGGTTGGCCCGCCCCACCGCCCACCGCCTGGCGGTCGCCCTTGAGCACCACCGCATCGTGTCCCGCGACACGCAGGGCCGCTTCATCCTCGGGCCCCGGTTGTCGGAGTTGTCCACAGCGGCCGGCGAGGACCGCCTGCTCGCCGTCGCCTCCCCCGTTCTGACCCATCTGCGCGACCTGACCGGTGAAAGCGCGCAGCTCTACCGCAGGCAGGGCGACGAGCGCGTGTGCGTGGCCGCCGCCGAGCGCGCGAGCGGGCTGCGCGACACGGTGCCCGTCGGCAGTTCCCTCCCCATGACCGCCGGGTCCGCCGCCCAGATCCTGCTGGCCTGGGAGGAGCCCGACCGCCTGCACCGCGGCCTGCGCGGCGCCAAGTTCACCGCGGCGACCCTGGCCAGCGTGCGCAGGCGGAGCTGGGCCCACAGCGTCGGCGAGCGCGAGCAGGGCGTCGCCAGCGTCTCGGCTCCCATCCGGGGCGCCGGCGGCAAGGTCATCGCCGCGGTCTCGGTCTCCGGGCCCATCGAGCGCCTCACCCGTACGCCCGGCCGCATCCACGCCGCTCCCGTGGTCGCCGCCGCCGAGCGCATCACCGAGGCCATGCGCCGCGCGAACTGACTCCTCGTCATCTCGGGGTAAGCGTTGTGCCAACCGGAGGTGACCGTGCCCGCCAATCGGACATGTGCTGACCGATTGGGCGTCGAAGCCGTGCGAACTGATTAGAGACGGCCGCCGCCAAGCACTAGCCTGGCGGAGTGACAGATCGCATCGAGGCAGCGGCAACGGAGCTGCGTCCCCTCCTTCAAGAGTTCATTCTCTGGGCATCAGACAACGCACCGGACAGTGATCCCGACCTGGTGGGACCCGCCGCTCTCTGGCACCGCCTGATCGCTCGAGACGACGTCCACCTGTGGAAGCGTGACGATCTCCGCCAGGTCCTGGTCGAACGCATGCCCCAGGTCGTCGAGGATCCCGACGCCGCGGCCGACGGCATGATCCCGGCCGTGCGCTCCTACCTCACCTTCCTGTCCGTCACGGGCCGGCTGTCGAAGGGCTCCGACAGCCTCGACGACCTGCTCGACGAGCTCGACGCGGTCGAGGACGACTTCATCGAGGCGATGGAGGAGGTCCTCGGCGAGCGCGACTGGGACGAGGAGGAGGAAGACCTCGACGAGGAGGAGGTGGAGGGCCTCGGCGACTTCGAGCCCTTCGCCGACGAGCTCGCCGACCTGCCGACCATCCGCCTGCGCCCCGACGCCGAGCTGGCCTCGGCCGCCCGCGAGGTGCCGCTGATCTTCAAGGCCCGCGACCTGGCGGTCTGGGTGGGCAGGTCGCGCAAGGTCGGCGAGGACACCCTTCTCAGCGACGACGAGATCCGCCAGGCCCTGGCCGTCGTCGGGCTTCCCGAGCCCGACGAGGGGCCCTTGGCCCACGAGGTCCCCGCTCTGTGGAACCTGTGGAACCTCGCCGTCGACCTGGAGTTCCTGACCCCCGACGGAGAGGACACCGTCAGCGTCGACGAGGACACCGCCGCCTGGCCGTTCGACAACGACGAGGACGTCCTGGACGCCTGGATGCTCGGCCTCCACTCGGTCGACTACGGCGACCCCGAGCTCGACGACGACGATCTGACCCTCGCGCTCTCCGGCCTCACCCGCGCGCTGCTGATCAGGCTGCTGGTCGCGGGCGGCGAGCGCCTGATCGACGACCTGCGCGAGGAGCTGGCCGAGGCCGCCGCCGAGTTCGACGACCTCGGAGCCACCGCGTGGGCCGAGGTGGGCGACCCGCTCGCCTCCGTCCTTGAGTGGCTGTCCGGGTTCGGCATGGTGACCGTGTCCGGCGACCGGGTGGCGCTCACGCCGCTCGGCACCGAGGGCGTGGTCCACCTGCTGGACGACGACGACATCGAGGTGGACGCGCGCCCCGCGATCGACGCGATGACCGCTCTCGACCTGCTGTCGTTCAGCGCCGATCTGCCCGAGGAGGAGGCCGACTCCGAGTTCGCCGCCTGGATGAAGCTGCGCCAGCCCGCCACGGCCGCCGAGGAGCTGCTGGAGGCCGCCGCGGAGGACGAGGCGGACGCGCTCATCAGAGTCCAGGCTGCGAGCCTGGTGGGGTCTCTGGGGCCCGTCGCGGTTCCCGCCTGGCAGGAGGCGCTCAACGAGCCGTCGCTGCGGCCGTACGCCGCGACGCACCTCGCCCAGCTCGGCGTCGAGGACGCGCCCGAGCCCAGCCAGAGCGACACGCACTGGCTGATCCTCGACATGTGGACGATCTCGGCGGGTCTGGGCAGGCCCGAGTTCGTCAGCAGCCTGCACGACATCGGCCCCTCGCCGGTGCTGAGCAGCCTGCTCGAAGTGATCTGGAAGGTGCCTCACCCGCACGTCGAGGAGCTGCTGGAGGCCATCAGCGAGGCCCACCCCGACAAGCAGGTGGCCAAGGCGGCCAAGCGCGCCCTGTTCAAGGTCCGTTCCGGAGGGGCCGGCCGCGCGTAGCCTCGCCCGTCGCCCGGGTAGCGGGTGCGTCGCCGACGGACGGTGACGCACCCGTACTGGTTCTCAGCCGTGTTCCTCCGTCGTGGCCGAGCTTCTGGGACAAATGCGAAGCCCTCTGGAGAATGCGAAAAACCCCCGGAAGGAATGCTTCCGAGGGTTCTCGATCTGTAGCCCCGACCGGATTCGAACCGGCGCTACCGCCTTGAGAGGGCGGCGTCCTAGGCCACTAGACGACGGAGCCAGGTTGTGCATGACCTGGGTCAATGTTGCGGCAGCGTGGTAGTCCCGACCGGATTCGAACCGGCGTTACCGCCTTGAGAGGGCGGCGTCCTAGGCCACTAGACGACGGGACCTTGCCACTGCCTGCCGGAACCGGATTGTGAACCGACTGAGGCGCCCCTGCGGACGCCTCGGCAACGGGCGTAACTCTACCGCACCCTTCAGAGCACGGCCAAACCGATTCCCCTTCCCCGTACGCCCGGGGGCCTCGATGACCGGATCCGAGCAGCACAGGCGGCACTTCTGGAGTAGACGACAGAGAAGCCCTCGGCCGTATGCCAGGGATCCACGACCCTGCTCGCCGGCCTCGCGGCCGGAGCGGCCGGAGCGCTCCGAGCGGCCGGGGACCCCGCGAGGGCCGGAGCCTGCCGGACGATCCGGCGGCGCGCGGGGGAGATCGTCAAGATGTCGCACGGGCATCGCACCGCGATGCCGGAAGGTGCCGGAAAGCAAAAACGCCTATGCCTTACTTCAAGGCATAGGCGCTGCACAGGTGGAACCTGCTGGGGTACCAGGACTCGAACCTAGACTAGCTGAACCAGAATCAGCCGGGCTGCCAATTACCCCATACCCCATTGCTCGCGGCCCGCTTGCTGCCTGGCTCGCTTGCGACTCCGAAAGAATAGCCCAGCTTGGGGGCCAAGACCAAAACGATTGCCGAAGCGGCGGATCACCCCTGGTGAGCCACGGATCCGGCCCTGTGGCATCCGGTCCCCGGTTAGGAGTGCCGAGCACCGGTCCGCCTGTGTAACGCTGCAAGAAAGAGCCTTTGCCACGTGAGGAGCCCGCGCGTTGACCGAGAACCCCTTCTTCGTCCCGAGTGTCCTGCCCTACGAGCTGCCGCCGTTCGCGGAGATCCGCGAGGAGCACTACGCGCCGGCCTTCGAACGCGGCATGGCCGAGCAGCTCGCGGAGGTCGAGGCCATCGCCGGCGACGCCGACCAGCCGACCTTCGACAACACCGTGGCGGCGCTCGAACGCTCGGGCCGGCTCCTGTACCGCGTCTCCACGGTGTTCTTCAACCAGGCCTCCTCGGACACCAACCCGGCCGTCCAGGCGATCCAGAAGGACGTCACCCCAAAGCTCGCCCAGCACAGTGACGCGATCCACCTCAACACGCGGCTCTTCGCCCGGATCAAGGCCATCTCCCCCGGCGAGCTGGACCCCGAGCAGCAGCGGCTGCTGGAGCGCTACGTCACCGACTTCGTCCGCGCGGGCGCCGAGCTGGGGCCCGAGGACCAGGAGCGGCTCAGGGGCCTCAACGAGGAGCTGTCGACGCTCTCGACGCAGTTCGAGCAGAACCTGCTGGCCGACACCAACGCCTCGGCGATCGTGGTCGAGGACGCCGCCGAGCTCGACGGCCTGTCCGAGGACTCGATCAGGGCCGCCGCCGAGACCGCCAAGGCGCGCGGGCTCGAAGGCAGGTACGTCCTCACGCTCGTGCTGCCCACCGGCCAGCCCGTGCTGACCGAGCTCACCAACCGCGACCTGCGCGAGCGCATCCACAAGGCGTCCACCGAGCGGGGCCTTCGGGACAACGCCGAGCTGGTCGTCCGCATGGCCGAGCTCAGGGCCGAGCGGGCGGCGCTCCTCGGCTACGCCAGCCACGCCGCGTACGTGGTCGCCGACCAGACCGCGCCCGGCACCGAGGCCGTCACCGAGATGCTGGGCAAGCTCACCCCGGCCGCCGTGGCCAACGCCCACAGGGAGGCGGGCGAGCTGCGCGAGACGGCCGGCTTCGACATCGCGGCCTGGGACTGGTCCTTCTACGCCGAGAAGGTCCGCGAGGCCCGCTACGCGATCGACAGCCGCCAGATGCGCCCGTACTTCGAGCTCGACCGCGTCCTGCGCGACGGGGTGTTCCACGCCGCCCGCAAGCTGTACGGGCTGAGCTTCAGCGAGCGCTCCGACCTGGTGGGATACCACCCCGACGTGCGCGTGTTCGAGGTGTCGGACGAGGACGGCTCGCCGCTCGGCCTGTTCCTCGGCGACTTCTACGCAAGGGCGTCCAAGCGCGGTGGCGCGTGGATGAACAGCCTGGTCAAGCAGTCGGACCTCGACGGCACGCGGCCCGTGGTGGTCAACAACCTCAACATCGTCAAGCCTCCGGCCGGAGAGCCGACGCTCATGACCTTCGACCAGGTCAACACGATGTTCCACGAGTTCGGGCACGCGCTGCACGGGCTGTTCTCCGCCGTCCAGTTCCCGCGGTTCTCGGGTACGTCGGTGCCGCGCGACTTCGTCGAGTATCCCTCGCAGGTCAACGAGATGTGGGCGGTCTGGCCCGAGGTGCTGGCCAACTACGCCCGCCACCACGAGACCGGCGAGCCGATGCCGCAGGACCTGGTCGACCGGATGCTGGAGGCGCAGAAGTTCAACCAGGGCTTCGAGACGGTGGAGTACCTCGCGGCCACCCTGCTCGACTGGGCGTGGCACACCCTCGACGGGGAGCCGGGGAGCGACCCCGAGGAGTTCGAGAGGAAGGCGCTGCGCGAGGCCAACGTGGAACTTCCGCTGGTGCCGCCGCGCTACCGCAGCACGTACTTCGCCCACATCTGGGCGGGCGGCTACAGCGCGGGCTACTACTCCTACATCTGGAGCGAGATCCTGGACGCCGACACCGTCGAGTGGTTCAAGGAGAACGGCGGCCTCTCGCGGGAGAACGGCGACACCTTCCGCCGCGAGCTGCTCTCCAAGGGCGGCAGCGTGGACGCCATGACCGCCTTCAGGAGCTTCCGCGGCCGCGACCCGCGCCTTGAGCCCCTGCTGGAGCGCCGCGGCCTGCTCTGAGCGCCATAGCGCGTCCAGGTCGCGAAAGGTCCCCCTGGCCCTGCTCAGCCTCGGGCAGGGCCTGTGGGGGGACTCAGGCCTGGGACGTCAGCTTCGCCAGGGCCGCGCGCAGCCGCTCGACGGCCTTCTCGCGGCCCAGCACCTCGATCGACTCGAACAGCGGAAGCCCCACCGTGCGGCCGGTGATCGCGACCCGGACCGGGGCCTGGGCCTTGCCGAGCTTCAGCCCGTGCTCGGTGCCGACCTCCTCCAGCGCGGTCTTCAGCGACTCGGGGTCGAAGGACACCGTCTCCAGCCGCGCGAGGTAACCGGCCAGGATGCCCTCGGCTCCCGGCTTCATCGCCTTGTCCCAGCTCGCCTGGTCGAAGACCGGCTCGTCCAGGAACAGGAAGTCGACGTTGGCCGTGATCTCGGACAGCACCGCGATGCGCGTCTGGGCCAGCGACGCGACCTTGGCGAAGGTCTCGCGGCCCCAGCTCTGGTCGAGCCAGGGCTCGCAGCGCCTGATGAAGACCTCGACCGGCAGCGCCCGGATGTACTCCCCGTTGAACGCCCGCAGCTTCTTCTCGTCGAAGAAGGCCGGGGAGGGGTTCACATCGGAGAGCTTGAACAGCGGCACCATCTCGGACCAGGGCATGATCTCGCGGTCGTCGCCGGGGCCCCAGCCGAGCAGCATGAGGTAGTTGACCATCGCCTCGGGGAGGTAGCCCTCCTCGCGGTAGGACTCCAGCGCCACCTTGTCGCGGCGCTTGGAGAGCTTCTGCCGCTTCTCGTTGACGATGACCGGCACGTGCGCCCACGTCGGCGGGGCCACGCCCAGCGCCTCCCAGAGCAACTGCTGCTTGGGGGTGTTCGACAGGTGCTCCTCGGCGCGGACGACGTGCGTGATCCGCATCTCGATGTCGTCGACCACGTTGGCGAGGACGAACAGCGGGGATCCGTCGCCGCGGGCGATGACGAAGTCCTCGATGGCCTTGTTCGGGAACTCCACCCGGCCGCGGACCAGGTCGTCGACCACGGTCACGCCCTCGTCGGGCGTACGGAAACGCACAGCCCCCTCGGTGAGCCCCCGGTCGCGGCAGAACCCGTCGTATCCCTGTTGCTCCGAGCCCGTGCGCGCCTTGACGTCGTCACGGGTGCAGGTGCAGTGGTACGCCTTTCCGTCCGCGACCAGCTTCGCCGCGGCGGCGCGGTGCTGCTCCTCGTACGCCGACTGGAAGTACGGCCCCTCGAAGTGCGGGGACTCGCCGTTGATGCCGATCCAGGCGAGCGCCGAGATGATGCCCTCGGTCCACTCGGGACGGTTGCGCGCGGCGTCGGTGTCCTCCACGCGCAGGACGAAGCGCCCGCCCGACTGCTCGGCGAGCGCCCAGTTGAACAGCGCGGAACGGGCGCCGCCCACGTGGAACATGCCGGTCGGGGACGGTGCGAAACGGACCCTCAGGGCAGGGTCGGCCTGGAGATCAGTCACGGGGAACCACCCGGTTCGTGAGAGTGCCGATGCCTTCGATGCCCACACTGACCTCGTCGCCGTCGTCGAGCGGGCCGACCCCCTCCGGCGTGCCGGTGAGGATCACGTCGCCCGGGATGAGGGTCATGACTTCGGTGATGTAGGCGATCAGCTTCGGGATGTCGTGGATGAGCTGGGATGTGCGCGCGCTCTGCTTGAGCTCGCCGTTCACGGTCGTGGTGATCGCGAGGTCGGAGGAGTCGAGGTCGGTCTGGATCCACGGGCCGAGCGGGCAGAACGTGTCGAAGCCCTTGGACCGGGTCCACTGCCCGTCCTTGCTCTGGAGGTCGCGGGCGGTGACGTCGTTCGCGCAGGTGTATCCGAAGACGACCTCATGGGCCCGCTCGACCGGCACCTCGCGGCAGAGCCGGCCGATCACCACGGCGAGCTCGCCCTCGTAGTCGACCCGCTCGGAGAGCTTGTGGGGGTACACGATCGCCTCACCGTGGCCGATCACCGACGTGGACGGCTTACTGAAGATCAGCGGCTCGGCCGGGGGCTCACCGCCCATCTCGCGGGCGTGCTCGGCGTAGTTCCTGCCCACCGCGATGACTTTGCTCGGCAGCATCGGCGTCACGAGGCGGACCTCCTGGAGCGGATAACGCTCGCCGGTGAACTGGATCTCGCCGAACGGGTGCCCGGCGACCCGGGAGACGAACTCCTCACCCTGAGCGCCTTCGACCACGCCGAACGCGACACCTTCACCTGTGGAGAACCTTGCGATACGCACTCCACAAGGCTAGTGCCGCCCGCCAACCCGCAAGGACAGCACATGGCCGGACATCAGCCGTGAGGCGCTCTGCCCGGCCGGCGGTGTGATCGTAGGGTGGCGTTACCGGAACCGCCCCACGGCGGCCGGGCGAGGAGTACGAGCACGCCTGACGAGGAGTGGACATGTCCGTTGTGAAGATCAACGCGCTGACCGTCCCGGCCGAGATGCGCGAGGCGCTTGAACAGCGGTTCGGGAACCGCGCCGGCATGGTGGAGTCGTCCGACGGCTTCGAGTGGTTCGAGCTGCTCAGGCCGGTCGAGGGCACCGACCGCTATCTCGTGTACACGCGCTGGCGCAGCGAGGAGGACTTCCAGCGCTGGCAGGAGAGCCAGGCGTTCCAGGCCGGCCACGCGCGGGCGAGGGCCGAGGCCGAGGCGCAGGGACAGGGCGAGGGCCACGGGCACGGCCAGGCGGCGGGCCAGGGGCACGGCCACGGGCAGGGCCCGGCCGCGACGGGCTCCGAGCTGTGGTCCTTCGAGGTCGTGCAGAGCGCCGGCCGGAAGTAGACACCTCCTCTGTACGGAGAGGTCCGTAGGGAGAGGTGAGCCACCCGTGCGCCCGTACGGAGCAGGTTCGCGCGCGGTCCCTGTGACCTGTCTCGTACGCCTCCGGTCGCCGCGCGGCCGGGGGCGTACGCGTACCCGGAATCTGGGGATTACCTGGGGCTCCGGCATCTGCTTGTTAACGATGTGATCGATGGGGCTCGCGCGACTTGACCTATTTGGTGGGATTCGGTCAGCATGATCCGCCCCCACTTCGGTCACGGAAGGAACTCGCGTGCGCCGCCGGACACGAGCTCTCGGTCTTCTCCTCACCCTCCTCCTGACCGGCGGCGGGATCTCCCAGGCGGCACCGGCCGCGGCCCTCGGCGCGCCGTCGGCCGTCAAACCCAGCGCGGAGTGCCAGGGCGACTGGCTGCCCGCCACGCCGACCTCGGCGCAGGTCATGTCGGGCGAGGTCCAGTTCCTCGACCTCCCGCCCGTCAAGATCGGTAAGACGATCGACTGGCGCTGGAGCCCGTACAAGAACCGCTCCTGGGACATGGTCTTCTCCTCGCTCCGCTGGGTCGGCCGGCTGGTCGCCGACTACGAGACCTCCGGTGAGGAGAGCTACCTCAAGCGCGCGACCGAACTGGTCAAGAGCTGGGTGGAGAGCAACCCGCGCGGCGGCTCCCGCGCGAGCCAGTACGCCTGGGCCGAGCACCCCATCGCGCTGCGCGCCCCCGTGCTCGTGTGCCTGAGCAGGCACGTCAAGGCGTCGTGGCTCACCGGCAGCCTCGCGGACCACGCCAAGATGCTGTCGAACCCGGCCCTGTACGAGAAGGGCCACAACCACGGCATGGACCAGGACATCGCGCTGCTGCGCATCGGCTGCCGTACCGGGCACAAGGAGTGGACCGACCTCGCCATCCGGCGCATGACCGGATCGGTGAAGCTCGACATCGACGCGCAGGGCGCGCTCCAGGAACAGGCCCCGCGCTACGGCATCTACGTCCACGAGCGGCTGAAGGTCGGGATGGAGGCCATCGCCGACTGCGGGCGCAAGGTGCCGTCCGAGATCGAGAAGCGCTGGGAGTCGCTGGAGGCGTACATCACCCACGCCACCGAGCCCAGCGGCTTCATGGTGCCGATCGGTGACGGCGGCGCCGACGTCAAGCCCTCCGGGTACAAGCACTCCAAGAAGACCGTGCAGGTGTTCAAGGCCGGCTACGCCTTCGGCCGTACGGCGTGGGACAAGCCGGAGTCGGCGTACTACTCCCTCCGGTTCGGCCCGGCCCTGAAGTTCCACGGGCACGAGGACCACATGGGCCTGACCTACTACGCGCAGGGTCACGACGTGCTGGTGGAGGCCGGTTTCCACTCCTACGAGAAGACCGCCTACCGCTACTGGACGATGTCCCCGGAGGCGCACAACGTGCCGGTCGTGGTGGGCAAGCCGTTCCGGGGACGTACGGCCACGCCGCTGGTCCGCTCGTCGATCAAGGACGACCGGCAGTCGTACAAGGTCACCGACAAGGCCTACGGCGTGAGCCGTACCCGGTCGGTGCTGGTCAACCACGGCGATGACCTGATGGCGGTGCTCGACACCGTGCAGTCCGGCGCGCAGGCCCGCAGCTACTGGCACCTGGACCCGTCACTCACTCCGGTGTCCACCAACGGCGGCCGGATCGTGGTGAAGGACAGGGCGGGGTGGAAGGCCACGCTCGTCCAGCTCGCCATGCCGTCGTGCGAGCCGATCTCCGGCCAGTCGGTGGTACGCGGCCAGACGAACCCGTACCAGGGCTGGGTGTCGCCGTCCTACATGCAGAAGGTGCCCGCCTCGGTCGTGGTCTCCCCCGCCACCGGATCCCTGCTCACGGTCGTCGTCCCGGGTACGGACAAGCCCGACGTCACCTGCTCGGGCACCCGCGTCAAGGTCGCGACCTCCGACGGCTCCACTTCCTTCCGCGCGGCCTCCGGGACCCTCTCGTAGCCGGTGTCCCGGCCCCGCCTACTCCGGCTTGGCGTGGATCAGGTGGCGATGGGACTCCTGGAGGCCTTCCGGGAGGGCGTCCGGTGAGAACCATCCCGCCTCCAGGATCTCGAAGGAGTCGATGGTTCACTGAAGCGGCCCCCGCAGAAGCCGCTAGACCCGGACAATAAGCCTCTTCATCTTCATTCCTTCAATGGAGCGACCTGACGCGGATCGACACCGGCACCCGGTTACATCCAGATTGCTTAGGTTTGAGCTGCTCAACGTACTGCCGAATTCGAAGGCGATCCGCAGGGAAGGCACTGCCCCAATCATGGGCCAATGGAACCCACGCCGCGGGTCGATGGCTTTCCCCGCTCAGCGGACGCGACCTGTCTACGATCGCGGCATGGGACAACCCGAGCGTAGGTGACCAGTCCGAGCGGTATGAAGAAGAGCGTCGATTGTCGCTGCTCCCAACGTGAGCTGGTCAGGCCCATTCTGAAACACCGGGACAGGGTACAACCGGTAGACGCTTCTGCTGAGGGCCCCTCCCGCTCTCCGTTTCGACCGCCGTCCAAGTAGGGCGCAAGTCGCACCCAAGATCGTTTGAGGACACTTCTCTGGGAGGTCCCCTGGGGGAGAAACCATGTTGGCCGGTGACCGGACACGACCGCGCGGGAATCTGCGGCTTCGCACGTTCACGCTGTTCCGGCCCAACTTTCCCC
This sequence comes from Sphaerisporangium sp. NPDC049002, assembly GCF_040649355.1. Taxonomy (NCBI): domain Bacteria; kingdom Bacillati; phylum Actinomycetota; class Actinomycetes; order Streptosporangiales; family Streptosporangiaceae; genus Sphaerisporangium; species Sphaerisporangium sp. NPDC049002. The sequence goes on from NZ_JBEZFH010000075.1 coordinate 13,209, forward strand.
CCCCTCGGGCAAGGAAGTCAAGGAGAAAGTCATGAGAACACGCGGAATCACCGGTGCGGCGGTCGCCGCCGCCCTGGCCGGTGGGCTCCTTGTCCCGGCCCTCCCGGCCTCGGCCGCCGACCAGCCACCGGCGACCACCATCAGGATCAGCAAGAGCCTCGCGCCACAGACCAGCACCAACCTGTTCCTCAAGTGCCCCGACACCCACCCGTGGTACACGACCTCCGTGTTAACCGGCAAATACACCTGGTCGGGAACCCCGCCCTACCCGCTGAAGGAACACCGGCAGCAGTTGTCCGTCTTCTTCAAGAACGAATCCCGCTCGAAGGACATGCCGGCTGAGATAAAGCTGGAGTGTACTTCGGTCAGGCCGTTCTAGGGCTTACCGCAGTCGTCTTCGCAGGCCCAGGAAATCGTTTCACCTCATATCGCTCCGCAGCTGAATCCAACGATGCCGGGCAGCCGGTTGACCACGGAATCCGCTAAGGCGTGAAGAGTCACTTCAGTTCTGTGCCACTTCAGAAGTGGCGTCGGCAGGAAATCGTGTGGAGTCGCATTTTCGCCTGAATGCGACAAGAAAGTGGAGGTCTCCGTGTCAGGGAATACGGAACTTACTGATCAAGACTCTTCGGCGCGGCATTCCGAGACGAGGTCGGCTTCCCTACCCGATACGCCCGCCGCTCCTGCCGCCTTTTCTGTCGTCCCTGGGCCTGCACGGGGCCTGTCCGTGCTGGAGCCGCGCACGGTACTGACGGCTTCCGAGCTCTACTCGCGCATCTGCGTGAGAGATCCCTACTTCGCTCTACAGGACGTCACGGTCACGGGGCATGGCGAGGTGGCGGCCAGGGTGCCGGTGCAACAGGACCCGGACATGGAGGCCAGCCCCATCGCCATCGCCGAAGCAGGCCGCCACCTGGCGATTCTTGGCTCATGCGCCGCAGCCGTGGTGGCGCCTCGGGAGGGCCGGCACTTCTACCTGGCAACGGGCGCCCGCGGGAAGTGGCTGAACCCGGAGCCGCAGGCGCGCGCCTCGGAGTTGCGGGGCTCGGCGCGTGCGGAGCACACCAGCGAGCGCACCGCCAGAGCGCACACGCTGCTGTACTCACCCGACGGCACTCCGCTGATGCGCTTGGATGTGGACTACGACGTGCTGCCGGCCGCCACCTTCACGCGCCTGTTCGCCAAGGCGCGTGTGGACATGCGTCGCGAGCCGCGCCTCGACGACGGAGTCCAGCGCTCGCCCGAGGAGTGGGCCGAGGTGCGGCAGAACCCGTACGGCGAGCCCCTGGCACTGCGTGACTGGTACCCGGACGGCGAGTGCCTCAGTGCCACATTGGGCCCGGTGACAGCGGACATGTGCAAGGGCCACTTCGCCTTGCACCCGGCGATGCCGGTGGCCGTTGTCGCCGGTGGCATGACGCGAGTGGCCGCCACACTGCTGCGCCGGCTGGAGGGCGCGCCATCGGCCCGCTGCGTGACGAAGGGCGTGCGCTTGGTAGCGCATAGCCTCGCCTACGCGGGGCAAACGGTGAGGTTCAAAGCGCACCGCCGTACACGCGAGGGCGCTGACCATGACTTCCGCTGCTGGGCCGAGGTGGACGAGCGCGTGGTGGCGGAGCTCGACATCACCTTCACCCGTGTGAACTGAGGCCCCTCAGTCCTGGGCGATCATCGACCAGTCCGGCTTTGTCGAAATCGCTCCCCCGCGTTGAACCGCCGCAGCGGTCCGGATCGGACCGCGCTCACCCAAGGGCAGATGAGGATCGATCAAGGATCATTCCTCGTCTCCTCGTCAGTGAGGTCCCAACGCGAGCCGTAAGCGTCGCGGCCCCGGGGTTCGAGACGGCCTGCGGGCCGGTCTCCCCCGGGGTCGTGACACCAACGTTAAGGGGGCGGGTTGCGCAGGCCGTCCACCGCCGACCCGGCTGCCCTTCCCCTGGACGAATGGCGCGGGCCGACCGCACTTCGCGAGGGGTCCGGCCGCACTTCGCGAGGGGTGAGGACGCGGGAGCTCAGGCGGTGTGGCCCGCGCGCAGGAGGCCGTACGTGACCGCCTGCTCCAGGGCCTGCCAGGAGGCCTCGATGATGTTCTCGTCGACGCCGACGGTGGCCCACTCTCCCCGGGAGTCGCTGGAGGTGACCAGGACCCGGGTGACGGCGTCGGTGCCGTGGGTGCCCTCAAGTATGCGGACCTTGAAGTCGATCAGCTCGACCTCGGCCAGCTCGGGGTAGAGCTTCTCCAGCCCGAGGCGGACGGCGCGGTCGAGGGCGTTGACGGGGCCGTTGCCCTCGCCGGTGGCGACGATGCGCTCGCCCTTGGCGTGCAGCTTGACCGTCGCCTCGCTGACGACGTCGCCGCCGGGCCGCCGCTCGACGATGACCCGCCAGGACTCGACGGTGAAGTGGCGCTTGCGCTCCCCCCTTACCGTGTCGCGGAGCAGCAGCTCGAAGGACGCGTCGGCGGCCTCGAAGGTGTGGCCCTTGGACTCCAGGTCCTTCACCCGGTCGACCAGCTCGCGGGACTGGCCGGAGGTCAGCTCGTACCCGAGCTCCTTGCCCTTCAGCTCCACGGACGCGCGGCCGGCCATGTCGGAGACGAGCATGCGCATGTCGTTGCCGACCTGGGCCGGGTCGATGTGCTGGTAGAGGTTCGGGTCGACCTTGATCGCGCTGGCGTGCAGGCCGGCCTTGTGCGCGAAGGCGGAGACGCCGACGTACGGCTGGTGGGAGTTCGGCGTGACGTTGGTGACCTCGGTGATCGCGTGCGCGATGCGGGTCATCTCGGCCAGCGACTCCATGGGCACCAGGTCGAAGCCCCGCTTGAGCTGGAGGTTGGCGACGACGGTGAATATGTTGGCGTTGCCGGAGCGCTCGCCGTACCCGTTGGCGCAGCCCTGCACGTGGGTGGCGCCGGCCTTGACCGCGGCAAGGGAGTTGGCGACGGCGCAGCCGGTGTCGTCGTGGCAGTGGATGCCGACGCGGGCGCCGGTGGCGACCGCCTCGTGCACGACGTCGGCCAGCTCGTCAGGGAGCATGCCGCCGTTGGTGTCGCACAGGGCGACGACGGCCGCCCCGGCCTCGGCGGCGGTGCGCAGGACCTCCAGCGCGTAGGCTGGATTGGACTTGTAGCCGTCGAAGAAGTGCTCGGCGTCGAGGAAGACCCGCTGTCCCTCCGCACGAAGGTGAGAAACCGTGTCGCGGATCATCGCGAGGTTCTCCTGGAGAGTCGTACGGAGGGCCAGCTCCACGTGCCGGTCGTGACTCTTGGCGACAAGGGTCACGACCGGCGCGCCGGATTCGCGCAGGGCGGCCACCAACGGGTCGTCGGCTGCCTTCACTCCGGCTCGGCGGGTCGCGCCGAACGCGGCGAGCTGCGCGTGCTTCAGGTCGAGCTCTGTTTGAGCCCGCCGGAAGAATTCGGTGTCCTTGGGGTTGGCGCCGGGCCAGCCGCCCTCGATGAAGCCCACGCCCAGGCCGTCCAGGTGGCGTGCGACGGCGAGCTTGTCGGCGACGGTGAGGGAGAGCCCCTCTTGTTGCGCGCCGTCGCGCAGCGTCGTGTCGTACACGTGGAAGCGGTCGTCGGCCATGGTTTCGTCTCCTTCGAGGGGGTGCTTTTCGTTCGCCGCGCGCGGTTTCCGCCTAAGGCCGGAACCTGGCCCAAACAAAAAGACCCCTCACGGACGTGAGAGGTCTGCGCGCTGGCGGTGTCCCTTTTCAGCCAGCGCGCCTGCTGATAATGAGCAGACCGTAGAACATGGTGCTACGAAGTGTGCCACACCTCTTCACCATGTGGCACATCGGTCTCACCATCCGGGACGTACGGGGCTGATGTCTTGAACCGGCCGCGCCCGCGCGGTTCGCCGTCCCGGGGCCTCCGGAGGGCGGAGAATAGCCCGCATGAAGGCTTTCTCATTCATCAACGCCGACGTCGCCGAGTACATCGTCGGACACACGACCCCGCCCGACGACGTCCTCAAGGAGCTGGCCGAGGAGACCCTCACGGCCACGGGGGACAGCGCCAGGATGCAGATATCCCCCGAGCAGGGCACCTTCCTGACGATGATCACCCAGATCAGCGGGGCCCGCAACGTCGTGGAGATCGGCACGTTCACCGGATACTCCTCGATCTGCATCGCCCGGGGCCTGGGTGGCGACGGCAGGCTGACCTGTTTCGACGTGAGCGACGAGTGGACCTCGATCGCCCAGAAGTACTGGGAGAAGGCGGGCGTCTCCGGCCTCATCGAGCTCCGGCTCGGCCCCGCGGCCGAGACGCTCCAGCGGTTCCCGGTACGGCCCGAGGTGGACCTGGCGTTCATCGACGCGGACAAGGCCGGCTACCCGGTCTACTACGAGACGATCATGACCCGGCTGGCCCCCGGCGGGATCATCCTCATGGACAACACGCTGCGCCACGGAAGCGTGGCCGACTACACCGACGGCGAGGCCGCGACGATGCGCGACTTCAACGACCTGGTCATGAGGGACACCCGCGTGACCAGCACCCTCCTCCCCATCGCCGACGGCCTGACCTTCATCCGCAAACATTGACGAATTCCGGGCGGACCGTAACCCGAGCGATCGGCGTGAACGACGAATCGGCGTTGACGGGCGGTCGGCGTTGACGGGCGGTCGGCGTTGACGGGCGGTCGGCGTTGACGGGCACGGTGAGCCCGGCCGGGGACCGGCCGGGCTCTCACGTGCCGCGCTCTCGCGTGACGAGGTCAGCAGATCTTGCGGACCCAGTCGTGGGGGTCGGGGCGGGTGCCGTACTGGATGCCCATGAGCTCGTCGCGAAGCCGCAACGTGAGCGCGCCCGGGGTGCCGTCGCCGATCGTCCAGCCGCCCTCGACGCCCTTGACGGACCCGACAGGGGTGATCACCGCGGCCGTACCGCAGGCGAAGACCTCCGTCAGCTCGCCCGACTCGCACCCCGCCCGCCACTCCTCGATGGAGATCTTGCGCTCCTCGGCGGCGAGGCCGAGGTCGGCGGCCAGGGTGAGCAGGGAGTCGCGGGTGACGCCGGGAAGCAGGGTGCCGGTCAGGTCGGGGGTGACCAGGCGGTCGCCGAAGACGAAGAACAGGTTCATCCCGCCCATCTCCTCGACGTAGCGGTGCTCGAACGCGTCCAGCCACACGACCTGGTCACAGCCCTGCGCCACGGCCTGCCGCTGCGCGACGAAGGCCGCCGCGTAGTTGCCGCCGCACTTGGCGAAGCCGGTGCCACCGGGCGCGGCGCGCGTGTAGTCCTGGGAGAGCCACACGGAGACCGGCTTGACGCCACCCGAGAAGTACGCGGCGGCGGGTGAGGCGATCACCATGTACTTGAAGGTCCTGGACGGGTAGTTCACGCCCAGCGCCGGCTGCGTCGCGATCATGAAAGGACGCAGGTAGAGGCTGTGGCCCTCTGTGGTCGGCACCCAGTCGCGGTCGGTCTGGACGAGGAGCTCCAGCGACTCGACGAACGTCTCCTCGGGCAGCTCGGGCATCGCCATGCGGAGGGCCGACCTGTTGAAGCGGGCCGCGTTGGCGAACGGCCGGAAGCTCGCGATCGAGCCGCCCGCCTGCCGGTAGGCCTTGAGTCCTTCGAAGAGCTCCTGCGCGTAGTGGAAGACCGAGGTGGCCGGGTCGAGCGTCAGCGGACCGTACGGCATGAGGCGGGCGTCGTGCCAGCCCTGACCCTCCGTCCAGTCGATCGAGACCATGTGATCGGTGAACGTCTGCCCGAACCCCGGATCCGCCAGTACCTGCTCACGCTCGGCCGGAGTGCGAGCGGCGTCGGAGAGCTGCACGTCGAAGCTGAGCTGTTGAGCGGTGGTCATGTCGAAGATCCTTCTCTTCTCTGTTGGTCTCGCCTGCATCCATTCTGCGACGGACCAGGTAACGGGAAACTACTGCATCAACTGGACATACGGGAGTGTGTCGTCGAGGGCGTCTGCGTCACTTGGGTCCTGGACACGAAAAAGCGCATGGCGGCCCGTACGGGGCCACCATGCGCTTGGTCGGCGTCGGGTAGCCCCTCAGCCGGCTACTCGTGCGGTGATGTCGTCGCCGATCTCCCTGGTGGTGCGGGGCACCCAGGCCACCTGGCGCTCGACGAGGTCGTCGGCGACGGCCTGCTCCACCCGGGCCGCGTCGGCGGCGAAACCGAGATGCTCGAGGAGCATGGCCACCGAGAGGATCGTGGCGGTCGGGTCGGCCTTGCCCTGGCCGGCGATGTCAGGGGCGCTGCCGTGCACGGGCTCGAACATGCTGGGCGTCCAGGAGGCGGACCCCGGAGGCGCCGGGTTGACGTTGCCGCTGGCGGCCAGGCCGATGCCGCCCGCGATGGCCGCGCCGAGGTCGGTCAGGATGTCGCCGAAGAGGTTGTCGGTGACGATCACGTCGAACCGCTGCGGCTGGCTGACGAAGAACATCGAGGCCGCGTCGACGTGGCAGTAGTCGGTGGTGACCTCGGGGTACTCGGCGGAGACCCGCTCGACGACGCGCGACCACAGATCGCCCGCGTAGGTGAGCACGTTGGTCTTGTGGACCAGCGTGAGCTTCTTACGGGGCCTCACCATCGCCTTCTCGAAGGCGTAGCGCACCACGCGCTCGACGCCGAAGGCGGTGTTGAGGCTCTCTTGGGTGGCGATCTCCTGCGCGGTGCCCCTGCGCATGACGCCGCCGGCCCCGGCGTACGGCCCCTCGGTGCCCTCGCGGACGACGATCATGTCGATGTCCTCGGGCCGGGACTTGGCGAGAGGGGTCTCCACGCTGGGGAAGAGCTTGATCGGCCGCAGGTTGACGTAGTGGTCGAGCTCGAAGCGCAGCCTGAGCAGCAGATCACGCTCAAGGACACCGGGCGGGACGCTCGGATCGCCGACCGCGCCCAGCAGGATCGCGTCGAACACGCGCAGCTCGGCGAGGGTCTCGTCGGGAAGGGTCTCGCCGGTGGCGTGGTAGCGTGCGGCGCCCAGGTCGTAGGTGGTGGTCTCCACCTTCAGGCCGACCGCGTCGAGGACCTTCAGGCCCTCGGCGACCACTTCACTGCCGATGCCGTCACCCGGGATGACCGCCAGACGGATGTTTTGAGAATCCCGCATGCTCGTACCCTACCGTTCCGTCTCGGAACTCGAACACATGGTCTCACATACCGGACAGGCGTCGTGGAGCCCTACCCCGGCGGAACCTGGGCCACGGCGCGCTCGAAGACCAGGTCGCGGGCCGTCGTGAGGCCCACCGCCAGCGCACCGAGCAGCACCGCCTCGGTGCCGAGCGTGGAGGCCTTGATCATCGGCACGCGCAGCGCCACGAGGTCGCGCAGGCATTCGGTGACCGGGCCGATCAGCAGGTCGCCCGCCTGGACGCCGATGCCCCCGCCCAGCACCACCAGCTCAGGGTCGAGCACGGCGATGACCCCCGCCAGGGCGTGGGCGATGTGGTCGGCCTCGGTGGCGACGACCTGACCCGCGAGGGGGTCGCCGGCGCGGGCGGCGTCGAAGACGTCCTTGGCGCTGGTCACGCCGGTCATGCCGAGCCGGGAGGCGAGCGCCACGACCCCGTCGGCCGAGGCCACGGACTCCAGCATGCCCCGCCCCCGGTTGACCAGCGGGTCGCCCTCTCCCACCGGGAGGTAGGAGATCTCCCCGGCCGCCCCCTGGGCGCCCCGGTAGAGCTTGCCGTCGATGACGACGCCCATGCCGATGCCGGTGCCGATCCAGACGAGGGCGAAGTGGTCGACGCCCTGGCCGAGGCCGTAGGCGCCCTCCCCCACGGCGGCGAGGTCGACGTCGTTCTCGACGACGTACGGCGCGTCGGCGGCCACACCCCCGAGCAGCTCGACCGCCCCCGGCCGCTCCCAGCCGGGGAGGTTCGGGGCGAGCTGGAGGGAGCTGGTCTCCTTGTCGTGGATGCCGGGCGTGCCGAAGACCGTCAGCGTGATGTCCGCGACGGCCGCCCCGGCCTCGTCGGCCAGCTCGCGGGTCAGCTCCCCGAGCCTGGCCACCAGCTCGGCGGGCGTCTCGCCGCCCTTGCGGTGCTCGTCCCTGCGGGCGGCGATGTCACCGACGAGGTCGGCCAGGGCCAGCCGGACGAACTCCCTGCCCACGTCGACGGCCAGCACCCAGCCCGCCTGCGGCCGGATCTCGTACAGCAGCGCCGCGCGCCCGGCGTTGCCGGTGCGCAGGCCGATCGCGCGCACGAGGCCCGCGCGTTCGAGATCGGCGAGGGCCATGGAGATGGTCGGCTTGGACAGCCCCGTGGCCCGCGCGAGCTCGGGCCGCGAGACCTTCCCCAGTTTGAAGATCTCCCCGAAGACCGCGCGCTCGTTCATGACTCGCAGCACCGCCGTCGTGCTCGCCGTACCGCCGATACCCACCACGCCCCCAAGACTGGCACACGCTTTACCTCGGCAAGGTCCCGGACGAAGTTTGTTAGAGACCTTGCCAAATTTCTATGCGCAGTTCAGCATGCTGCCAAGCACCTGAAGTACCTCCGAACACCCTGAGAGGCAGTCATGCGGGCGAAATGGTTCGCGATTCCGTTTGCGATAGCCGTACTGGCCACCGGTTGCGGTGGTTCCACCGACAAGGCGACCACGGGCGGGACGGGCGGCGGAGGCGACAAGGCTCCGACGATCGCGCTCTTCCTGCCCGAGTCCAAGACCACGCGGTACGAGGCCTTCGACAAGCCCCTGTTCGAGGCCAAGGTCAGCGCGCTCTGCGCCGACTGCAAGCTGCTCTACTCCAACGCCGACCAGGACGCCGCCAAACAGCAGCAGCAGGTGGAGGCCGCCCTCACCCAGGGCGCCGACGTGCTCGTGCTCGACGCCGTGGACGCCGCCGCGGTGGCGCCCCTGGTGAACCAGGCCAAGCAGAAGAAGGTCCCGGTCATCGCCTACGACCGGCTGATCTCCGGCATCGGCTACGACTACTACGTCTCGTTCAACAACGTGCGGGTCGGCGAGATGCAGGGCCAGGCCCTGCTGGACGCGCTGGACAAGAACGGCACGACGGACAAGGGCCAGATCGTCATGATCAACGGCGCGACCACCGACCCCAGCTCCGCGGACTACAAGAAGGGCGCCCACAACGTCCTCGACGGCAAGGTCAAGGTCGGGCGCGAGTTCGACACCCCCGACTGGAGCCCCGACAAGGCACAGCAGGAGATGGAGCAGTCCATCACCGCACTCGGCCGCGACAAGATCGTCGGAGTGCTGTCGGCCAACGACGGCATGGCGGGCGGCGCCATCGCGGCCATGAAGCGCGCGGGGTACGACCCGACGCTCCCCATCACCGGCCAGGACGCCGAGCTGGCGGCGGTCCAGCGCATCCTCACCGGCGAGCAGTACATGACCATCTACCTGGACATCAGGAGCGAGGCGGAGAAGTCGGCCGAGCTGGCCGTGGCGGTCGGCAGGGGCCAGAAGCCCTCGGCCACGACCACGGTGAACAACGGCACCGCGGACATCCCCTCCTTCCTCCTCGACCCGATCGCGGTCACCGCGGACAAGGTCAAGGACACCATCGTGAAGGACGGCTTCTACAAGGCCGCCGACATCTGCAAGGGCGAGACCGCCGCCGCGTGCGCCAAGGCGGGCATCAGCTAGATGATCCGCGCGAAGGACATCTCCAAGCGGTACGGCGCGGTCCAGGCCCTCGAAGGGGTGGACCTGGACCTGCCACCGGGCGAGGTGGTGGCCCTGGTCGGCGACAACGGCGCGGGCAAGTCCACACTCGTCAAGGCCATCTCCGGCGTCCTGTCACCGGACACCGGGGAGATCACCATGGACGACCGGCCCGTGCGCATCGGCAACCCCCACGACGCGCAGGCCCTCGGCATCTCCACGGTCTACCAGGACCTCGCCCTCTGCGAGAACCTCGACGTGGTGGCCAACCTGTTCCTCGGGTCCGAGCGCCGGCGCTGGTCGGTGCTCAGCCACATCCGCATGGAACGGGCGACCCGTGACCTGCTCACCCAGCTCGACGTGCGGATCCGGGACATCCGGGTGCCGGTCGCCATGCTCTCGGGCGGCCAGCGGCAGTCCGTCGCGATCGCCCGCGCCCTGATCGGCGAGCCCCGGCTCGTCATCCTCGACGAGCCCACCGCCGCCCTCGGCGTCGAGCAGACCGCCCAGGTCCTGGACCTGATCCGCAGGCTGCGCGACCGGGGGCTCGCGGTCCTGCTCATCTCCCACAACCTCGCCGATGTACGGGCCGTCAGCGACCGCGTCGTGGTGCTGCGCCTCGGGCGCAACGCCGGCGAGTTCCGTACGGCGGACGCCTCACAGGAGTCCATCGTGGCCGCCATCACCGGAGCCGCCGCATGAGCGCGACGACCATGAACCCGCCGCGCAAGCCGTTCAGCCCGAGGCAGGCCATCGAGCGCGCCCGGCGGGGCGACCTCGGGGCGTGGCCCGTCGTCGGCGGGCTGATCGCGATCGCCGTCGTCTTCGGCTCGCTGAACGAGCACTTCCTGTCGCCGGAGAACCTGACCAACCTGGCCCTGCAGATGGCGGCCACCGGGACGATCTCGCTGGGCATCATCATGGTGCTGCTCCTCGGCGAGATCGACCTGTCCGCCGGATCGGTCAGCGGCCTGTGCGCCGTCGTGATGACCATCCTCAACGTGCGGCACGGCTGGAACCCGCTGCTGTCGATCGTGGTCGCCGTGGTCGCGGGGGCGGTGGTCGGCCTGTTGCACGGGTTCCTGTTCACCCGGATCCGGATGCCCTCATTCGTGGTGACGCTGGCCGGGCTGATCGGATGGCAGGGGCTGTTGCTGTACCTCCTGGGCGAGGGCGGCACCATCAACCTGCCCTTCGACGGATTTATCGCGAAATTGAGTGACACGTGGCTACCGCCGTGGCTCGCCTGGACGCTCGCCGTCGTGCTGGCAGGCGCCTACGCAGGGTCCCTGCTGCTGAGCCGGTGCCTCCGCCTGGCCGCGGACCTGCCGGTGAGCCCTGCCTACTGGACGGCCGTACGGGTCGGCGGCCTCGCGTTCGTGCTCGCGGGGGCCGTGCTCGTCCTCCAGGCCGACCGGGGCGTACCGTTGCTGCTGGTCATCTTCGGCACGCTCGTCGTGGTGCTCGACCTGGTGCTGCGCCACACCGCCTTCGGGCGCTGGATGTACGCCGTGGGCGGCAACGCCGAGGCGGCGCGACGCGCGGGCATCAACGTGACCCGTATCCGCCTGCTCGCCTTCGTGCTGTCGGCGAGCCTCGCGGCGTTCGGCGGCATCCTGGCGGCCAGCCGCCTGTCGGCCGTGAACCAGAGCTCCGGCGGCAGCGACATCCTGCTCATGGCCATCGCGGCGGCGGTCATCGGCGGCACGTCCCTGTTCGGCGGCCGGGGACGGACGTACGCGGCGCTGCTCGGCATCCTGGTGATCCAGTCGATCACCAACGGCATGCTGCTGCTGAACGTGGACTCCTCGGTGCGCTACATGGTCACCGCGGGCGTCCTCGCCCTCGCCGTGGCGATCGACTCGCTCGCCCGCCGTGGAAACGCCCAGTGAGCGGGCCGTTCGTCCTGGGCATCGACTTCGGCGGCACCAAGGTCGCCCTCGCCACCGCCTCGGCGGACAGCGTCGACCGGCCGCTGCGCAAGGTACGGCTGCCGACCCTGGGCGGCGAGGGCGCCAGGCAGGTGCTGCGACGGTCCCTCGACGCCGCCCGCGATCTGGCGGACGGGCCAGGAACGCTCCAGGCGGTCGGGGTGTCCACGTTCGGCGTGGTCAGGGGTGAGACGGTCCGGCTCGCGCCGACGGTGCCCGGCTGGGAGGGCCTGGAGCTCCCCCGGCTGCTGCGCGAGGAGTTCGGGGACACCCCGGTCGCGATCGACAACGACGTCAACGCCGCTGCCGCCGCCGAGCTGCGCTGGGGCGCGCTCCGCGGCGTCCGTACGGGCCTTTACCTGAACCTCGGCACGGGCCTGGCGGCGGCGCTGGTGGTCAGCGGGGAGGTCGTACCCGGGGCGCACGGCGCGGCGGGCGAGATCGGGTACCTGCTCAGCGGGCCCGGCGACCCCGCCTTCGCCGAGGGCCACGCCCCCCTGGAGGAGGTCGTCTCCGGGCACGCGCTCGCGCGGCGGGGATCGGCCCTGCTGGGCCGTACGGTGAGCGCCGCCTCGCTCTTCGAGGTCGCCGGAGACCCCGCCGTACGGGCTCTGCTGGACGGCGCGGTGGAGGCGCTCGCCATGGCGGTCGCCAACGTGTGCGTCGTGCTCGACCCGGAGCGCGTGGTCATCGGCGGAGGGCTGATGGGAGCGTCGAGCCAGATCATGCCCCGGCTCACGGCCGAGATCCGGCGGGCGGTGCCGTTCCCGCCCGAGATCTCGGCGGCCAGGTTCGTCGACGACGCCCCTCTGTACGGCGCGCTGGCGCTCGCCCTGACGGCGAAGGGGTGACAGGAGTCCCCGGGGGAGGGGGACGGCCGGCCGATCGGATCGCAAGGACCGGCCGGAGAGGGCTTCGGGGGAGCCGTCCGCTAGCGGACCGGCACGCCGCCGTTGTCGCGCCGGTCGAGCGCGGTCTGCACGGGGTCGGGCGCCTCGTCCTCGGGACGGTGCTCTTCCGGACGGTTCCAGGGATACATGTCATACATGGCAAGGTCTCGCTCACTGGAGAGCGTGCGCACGGCGCACGCGATGGGGACGGGAAGGCGGACTCCGGTCACGAATGCGGACCGGACTCCTGTCCCTGATCCGGATCGCGGATCGGAACTGGTCTCACAGCCGACATGCGCCACACACCGCGGCGGGTCGCCGGCCTGCCCTGATCAGGCCCCGCCGCGGCAGGTAATGAGTACGGATACCTGGCGCGTCATCGCCCACCACGTTACCTGCCAGTAGGCCAGGTGTCTCGTAGGACGACCTAGTATCTCACTGTGTGAGACGACGAAGGCCCACCACCCGGTGGGTGATGGGCCTTCTCGTGGGCGCCCCGTCCAGCCCGTGAGACCGTACGGCTCGACCGGCGGGACGGAACGCGGTGCTCAGTCGGCGAGGTCGACCGTGCGCCCGCCCTCGGCGCCGATCTCCTGCACGATCTGGTCGGCGACGTCGGCGGAGATGGCGGAGTCGACGGTCAGCGCGATGAGGGCCCTGCCGCCCTTGGCGTCCCGGGCGACCTGCATCGAGGCGATGTTGACCTGACGCTCGCCAAGGATCTTGCCGACGATGCCCACGATGCCCGGCCGGTCGGCGTAGGTGAAGAACGCCAGGTGGTCGGTGGGCTCGATCTCCATCTGGAAGCCGTTGATCTCCACGATCTTGGTGACCTGGCGCGGGCCGGAGAGCGTGCCCGACACCGAGACCGTGCGGCCGTCGGCCAGCACACCCCTGACGGTGACGACGTTGCGCCAGTCGGGGCTCTCGTCGCTGGTGACCAGCTCCACCGTGACGCCGCGGTCCTTGGCGAGCAGCGGGGCGTTGACGTAGGTCACGGCGTCCTCGACGACGTCGGTGAAGACGCCCTTGAGGGCGGCGAGCTCCAGCACGCGCACGTCGTGGGCCGCGATCTCGCCGCGGATCTCGACGTCGAGCCGGGTGGCCACCTCACCGGCGAGGGCGGTGAACACGCGGCCGAGCTTCTCGGCCAGCGGGAGGCCGGGCTTGACGTCCTCGGCGACGGCGCCGCCCTGGACGTTGACGGCGTCCGGCACGAACTCGCCGGCGAGGGCGAGCTTGACGCTGCGCGCCACCTGCGTGCCGGCCTTCTCCTGGGCCTCGTGGGTGGAGGCGCCCAGGTGCGGGGTCACCACGACGCTGTCGAGCTCGAACAGCGGGCTGTCGGTGCAGGGCTCCTTGGAGAACACGTCGATGCCGGCGCCGGCGACCCTGCCCTCCTTGAGTGCGGAGTAGAGCGCGTTCTCGTCGACGATGCCGCCGCGGGCGACGTTGATGATGCGCACCGACGGCTTCACGGTGTGCAGCTCGCGCTCGCCGATGAGCCCGACGGTCTCCTTGGACTTCGGCAGGTGCACGGTGATGAAGTCGGCCTGCATGAGCAGCTCCTCCAGCGACACCAGGCGCACGCCCATCTGGGCGGCCCTCGCCGGCTGGAGGTAGGGGTCGTACGCGATCAGCTCGACGCCGAAGGGGGCGAGGCGCTGCGCGACGAGCTGGCCGATGCGGCCGAGGCCGAGGATGCCGATGACCTTCTCGTCGAGCTCGACACCGGTGTACTTCGAGCGCTTCCACTCGCCGGCCTTGAGCGCGCTGTGGCCCTGCGCGACGTTGCGGGCACTGGCGAGGATCAGGGCGACGGTGTGCTCCGCGGCGCTGGTGATGTTGGAGGTCGGCGCGTTGACGACCATGACACCGGCCTTGGTGGCGGCCTCGACGTCGACGTTGTCCAGGCCGACCCCGGCCCGGGCGACGACGCGCAGGCGAGGCGCGTGGGACAGCGCCTCAGCGTCCACCTGGGTGGCGCTGCGCACGATGAGCGCGTCCACCTCGGCGAGGGCGGGCAGGAGCTGCGATCGGTCGGCGCCGTCTGCGTGACGGACCTCGAAGTCGGCCCCGAGCACGGCGAGACCTGCTTCGGAGAGCTCCTCTGCGACCAGGACGACGGGCTTGTTCACTGGTGGGTCCTTTGGGAAGCGCGGATGCACGGACAAGGTTCGAGTCTATCCGCGCTTGTGAAACCTCTCACGAACGTCCCGGCATCCGAGACGGCGGCGCGTACCCATCTAAACTGGATCCACGCGCAAGCCGCCATCTTGGTATTGATCACAACATTTCTTGACGATTAGGCTGATAAGCTGTGTCCCACTACCTATCGTTTGTCGTATGAGCATCGGGAACCCCGCTCTCGGAGAACTGCTCGCGCAGCATGGCAGCCCCCACCGGCTACTGGCGGCCCTTGCCGAGTGGGGCATCCTGGTAGCCGTGCGGCCGGACCGCTCCGTCGTGCTCGGCACGACGCAGGCCGGCGACCGTGTGCTCCTCGGGTACACCGACCCGAACACCTACGCGCGGCACCGTGGAAACCACTCGCTGTCGGCCTGTGACGCCGACACCATCCTCGACATCCAGCGCGTCACGGGCGTGCGCGAGATCGTCATCGACGCCGCGGGACCCGCGGCGGCGGCCGTCCCCATCGAGGACCTCCAGCGCTACCTCGCCGCCACCCGCAGCGGCCGGCACGCGCCGGCCCTGTCCAGCGCGTCACCCACGGCGTACGCCACGGGCGCGATGGCGACGGTCTCGCGGCACACGACGATGTCCAGCTCGCCCGTCCTGGAGCGGAAAGAGACGCTCAACTCGCCGGTGCCGCAGAGCCCCCCGGACGCGCCCGCGCGGCCGTGGATCCCCGCCCCGAGGCCCCACCTGTCGGGCCCGATGCAACAGGTCGACCCGGGGTACAAGCGGTGCGTCCACCCGATCCTGCCCGCGCTGCGCGTGGCGATCTCCGAGTTGCTCCGTGACTTCCCCCTGGTCCACCACGTGTGGATCTCCGAGGCCCGGACCGTCTCCGGATCGTCGGGGATCATGCTCCACGTCAAGGTGCACATGCGGGCGGCCGAGGACATCGTCAGGGACCTGCACCGCATGGTCCGCGCGCGGCTGCCGCAGCTGGCCGCCAGCGAGGCGCCCGTGCTCATGGCCCGCGTCGCCGACGCCAACACCGAGCGCCGCATGATCGAGCTCGGCGCCCACGTCGTCTGCGCCGACGTCTCCGACTGCTGACCGGCCACCGGTCCCGGCGTCACCGGGGTCCGGCCGGCCACCGCCGTCCACGGCCACCGGCCGTCACCGCCGCCGCTGTGGACTACACCTGGGCTGGAATGCCCGTGATCGGGCGGAACGCCCGTGATTGGGGCTGGCGAGCCAACGCCGGGTGGGCTGTAATTACGCAATGATCCCTTCGGCGGCGGCATCCCGGCCCCAGGCCGTCTCGCGAGGCGTGCGGCTCGGCTACGGTGTGGGCTCGTTCTGCACCGCGACATTCAGCGCCATCCCGGGCCTGCTGCTGTTGTTCTACCTGACCAACATCCTCGCGGTGCCCGCCTGGCTGGCCGGCGTGGTGGTCTTCGCGCCCAAGGCCTGGGATCTGGTGATCAACCCGCTGGTGGGCCAGTGGTCCGACCGCACGGTCTCGCGCTGGGGCCCCCGCCGGCCCTGGCTGCTCGCCGGGGCGATCATCCTTCCGATCGCCTTCGCGCTCACGTTCATGGGCCCACCCCTGACCGGGACTCCGGCCGCCCTCTTCGTCGGCCTGTTCTTCCTCATCGCCGCGACCGGGTACGCGCTGTACGAGGTGCCGTACAAGGCGATGCCCGCCGAGATGACGCACGACTACCACGAACGCACCTCGCTGCTGCAGTGGCGCATGATCTTCATCGCGCTCGCGGTGGCGCTGAGCGGCATCATCGCCCCCGCCATCGCGGCGCACTCCCTCGACGGCTACCGCATGATGGGGGTCATCTTCGCGGCCGTGCTGCTCGTGTCCATGCTCGCGTCCTTCTTCGGTACGGCCCGCGCGCCGCTGACGGGCAGCGCCGAGCCGGAGGCGACCCTCCGGGCGCAGCTCGCGGCGGCGAAGGCCAGCCGGCCGTTCCTCTGGCTGCTCGGCCTGTCGAGCGCGCAGACGCTGGCCGCGGGCGTGATGCTCGCGAGCGCGCCCTATTTCGCCTCGTACACGCTGGACGACCCCTCGGCCACCAGCACCCTCTTCGCGGCGCTGGTCGGCCCCATGCTGATCACGATGCCCCTGTGGGTGTGGCTCGCCCGCAAGATGGACAAGCGGGGCGCGATGATCCTCGCGGGGGCGCTCTTCATGGCCGGGGCGCTGCTCGCGGCGCTCACCCCGGTCTTCGGCTCGCTCTACGCCCATCTGGCGACGTTGGTCATCGGCGTGGGGTACGCCGGTCTCCAGCTTCTTCAGTTCTCCATGCTGGCCGACGTGATCGCCCACGACTCCACGACGAGCGGGAAGCGCAGAGGTGGCGTCTTCACCGGGCTGTGGACGGCCGTCGAAAGCGCGGTGACCGCTCTCGGAGCCCTGGTGGTCGGCGGGGTGCTGGGGGCCGGAGGCTTCATCTCCTCCGATCCCGAGCACCCCGTCACCCAGCCCGGCAGCGCCCTGACCGCCATCGTCCTCACCCAGGCCGTCATCCCCGCCGTGATCATCCTCACCGGCATCCTGATGACCCTCAAATACCACCTCACCGCCGCCCACCTCGACGAGGCGACCCCCGCCGTCCCCACCCCGGCCGAGTGACGACGCCTCCCCCGGCCCGGCACCCGTCCGGCGCGGCGCGGCCGCTCCTCACCGCGCCCGGCGCGTGACCATGACCGGGGCGCGGGCGAAGGCCCCCGCGACCAGCCCCGCGAGCAGGGGAAGCAGCACCACGAGCGCGGCGAGGGCGAGCCAGGGGATCACGATGATCGCCGACCCGGAGGCCACGACGTCATCGGACGTCCCGCCGGTGACCCGGACCAGGTCCGGGGTGCTCTCCCAGACTTTGGCGAGACCCGGGACGAACCCCACGGCGGCCCCCAGGGTCACCCCCGTCGCCGCGATGAACCACGCCTGCCCCATCGTCACGAGCCGCCGGATCCCCGGCGCGGCTCCGATCGCGGCGAGCGTGGCGATGTCCGGGCGGGAGTCGGCGGCGGCCAGCCCGGTGGCCGCGAACGTCCCGCCGAGCACGAGGATGATCGCCCCCGCGAAGACGAGCAGGAACACGATGTCGACAGGCCGCTCGGGACCACGCTCCACCCGTACCTCGGCGAGAGAGGTCACCGCGGCCACCCCCTGCCGGATCCGCTCCTCCTCCGCCACCGTCACCCGATGGCGAGCGGGGTCGATGACGAGTTGCGTGAGCAGCGGCCTGAGCCCGAGATCTTCCACCAAGCGGACCGGAAGCAGGGCGTCACCCACGCCTGGCTGAAGCGGCTTCACCTCGATCGCGGGCACGCTGGTCCGCTGGAACCGGGGTTCGTCTTCCCCTTTCCATACGCCCAGCGTCACCATCCCTTCCCGTACGGCGCCGGGCCGGAACACCACGGCCTTTCCCGCGGCGAGCGCGGCGGCGGCGGGATCTTCGCGCCCGGTCAGGTACCGAAGCACATCCTGCCCACCGATCCGGGTGTCCCAGTACCCGTCTCCGCAGTCCTCTTCGTCACCACACGAAAGTGGCATGACCTCGGCGCTTCCGCCATCGACTCCCGTGTAGACCTCGACCAACGAGACACCGGGCACCGCCTTCGCGGCAGCCTCCCGTAGAAGGGGCATTTCCTCCCCCGTGCCGCTCATCGCCCCAATGGTGAGCGCCCCGTACACCTGCCTGGGCTGGTAGAACTCGGTCAGCCGCGCGTCGTCGCTCGTCCTCACGATGAGCAGCGCGGTAAGTGCCGCGGTGGCGCCCCCCACGGCGGCCACCGCCCCGGCCGGACCGGCGCCGGTGTGGGGGTCCGCCCCACCAGCGCCCCCCACATTAAACCCCCGAAATCAGGCGA
>NZ_JBEZFH010000076.1:0-31524 GCF_040649355.1 Sphaerisporangium sp. NPDC049002
GACACGCGGGGTGGTCCCATCACTGGCAACCGGGTGGTCCCATGCTCGTGGCAGAAAACCACCCTCGGTGGTCCCATAAGCCTGGCCGGCGACACTGAGGGGAAGGCCAGGCACCGCGCCTCCTCCCACGCTTGGGAGTAGGTGGAGGCGCCGAGTACACCACCGCGCTCGTTGCGGAACAGGCGCCCGTCGGGGGCGGTGCCGAACTCCTCCAGGTGGGCGCGAAGGATGGTGACCAGCTCAGGCGGGATGGGGACCTCTCGGACTGCGCTCGTGTCCCGTTACTTCAAGCCGCGCAGATCATGGACCGTGCCCGTGTCCGTCCACCGCTTTCCGCTGCTTGGGCGGGTCTTGGCCAGGGTGAGCAGGCCCCACCCTTCCCCGGGGAGGTGGCAGTCGTCTTGCCGTAGTCCTACGGCCTCGGCTGGCCGAACACCCGCGAAGTACAGCGTGGCGTAGAAGGCCACCAGGCGGCGGCCTCGGGCACGGTGCCAGCTTCCGACGTAGGACACGGCAGTGAGCAGTTCCCGGGCCTGCTCGGGGTTGACCACGGCGCGCCTGTCTACGGCGGCTTCCTTGGCGACCTTCTTCTGTTCGATCCGTTTGAGCGGGTTCTCCTTGAGTTCGCCGAGATCCACGCCGTATTCCAGCGCCGTGTTCAATCCTCGGCGGCGGCGGGCGGTGGTGTCGGCGGCGGCGGTTCGCCGGAAGGTTGTGCTTCGCCATGCCGAAAATCGCCGCCGCCCTGCTCGCCGCCCTCGCCCTCGTGCTCGTCGGCGTCCTGCGCGTCCCGCCCGAGCTACTACCGGCCCGAAGATGTGCAGGGGACCCCACTCGCTGATCCCACGCCTGGGCCCGCCGGCCGTGGGGGTGGGTTCGCTGTCCTGACGCTTCAGGGCTTGGGCCGGACAGCATGACCGAGACGATCCACGCGCGAATGCCCACGCCGGATGAAGCGGAAATGCTCCAGTTGCCCGCCGGCGAGCCGGTCATGATTCTTCGGCGGCGCACCTTCACGCGAGAGGGTCGATTGGTCGAATTCGCTCGGGGCGTTCACGCCGCGTCCCGCTTCGCGTGGTCGTACACGTTCAAGATTCCCGACTGAGGAGAGGGGAGGGACATGGCCACCACTGCTCTTGTACCCGATGCCCTCCGGGCCGACGTCGAGACCCTGTGGGACTACCACAACATGCACCACGTCGTTCGCCCCTCGGACGTCGGCGTTGGCCTCGGAAGTCATGACCTCGGGGTGGCCACTTGTGCCTCAGATCTCTACCAGCAGGGCATGTTCCCGCTGATCGTGTTCACTGGTGCTAACGCCCCCACCACGGTCAGCAGATTTCCTCGTGGCGAGGCCGTCCATTACAAGGAACATGCCGTCAAACTCGGCGTTCCCGCTGACGCCATCCTGGTCGAGCCTCACGCGACCAACACGGGAGAGAACTTCACATACACCCGTGCCCTCCTAGAGCAGCACGGGGTCACCGTAGCGTCAGCGGTCCTCATCTCTCGGCCATACCAGCAGCGACGCGCCTACGCGACGTGCAAGAAGTTGTGGCCCGAAGTCGACGTCACGTGCGCGTCGCTTCCACTCTCGCTCGATGACTACGTGCAGAGCATCGGAGACGTGGACCGCGTAATCAACATGCTGGTCGGCGACACCCAGCGGATCACCGAGTACGCCAAGAAGGGCTTCGCCGTCGAGCAGTCGTATCCGGATGAGGTCGATGCCGCCTTCCGGCGACTGGTAGCCGCCGCTTTCACAAGTCGTTTGGTTTGACGATGGATGTGCGTCAGCTCGTATTCCCTCTACCATCGCATGGCGGAGCGTTTATGGTTGGGTGCCGACGATGCGATTGAGAATCATATCGACAAACGCCTTCACCTGTTCAGGGCTGTCGCAGTCTGCCGCATCGATGCGCTCTACGGGAATCCCGGCGTTCCGTATTAGCGCCTCTCGCGTTTTATCTTCTGTCCACTTTCCTTTGTGATAGACTCCGTCTATCTCGATTGCGATAACCCGTCCTCTGTATGTGACCAAGATGTCTGGCTCGAAGGAATGGCCACTGACTCTCATCCCGGGGAGTGGTAAGATCCCGATGGTCTCGTAGAGGCGATATTCCTTCTGTCGGCGCTTCAGTTCGCGATAGATTGCCAGCTCGCCGGTGCTGCGGAACACGAAGGTGTCTTCCGTGAACATGGGTTCGGAAGGGCTATAGCCGCTTTCGGTTTGCTTGCGCGGACGACGAACATCCCGTCCCTGATTTCCCCCTCGAGCCTGAAGCGCCTGTCGGATTTTTACGTGCCAGTCCATCGGTAATTCGACCGGGTCGGGACGAACGCTGAATTTTATGCCGCCGTCCACATCGATTTTAGGCACACCCATCCAATCGGGGAATATCCGCGAGCGCGCTTTTTCGAAGCAGATTTCTATGAGGGTATGATTTTCCGTGAGCGTCGGAAGGGACTCCTCTGGTACTATAAGCTCCCAGAGATGCTTACTCCATCGCATGTCGGTGTCAGTGGGACAAACGGCTATCTTGATGGTGCGGTTGAGGTGATAAATGATTGCCCAGACAGCTTCTCGGCTTTTCAGGACGTCGAGTCCGTCGGAGATTATAAGTCTTACGGCGTCGCCAAAAATGAGATGTACGTCGTCTGCCGCATCCTCGTCCATCTCCACTTCGGAGGGCTCGCCATGGTAGTCGTGGTGCTGCCACACAGCCACGTAGTCGCGGTCGGCGCGAGATGGGGTTTCTGACTCTGACATAGGAGAATCTTCCCCCATCCAAGCCATGTATGTGGAGCCAATTGTGCCTTGCTGCGCCCATCCCGTTTGCCGTTGACCCCACTGCGGAGCGGCAGCGGGCGGGCCGTCGGGAGCACCAGTGGGAGGCGGCGGCCTGCCGTGACGGCGGCACGTGCGCCCCGCTGAGGGCCGCCTTGAAGATGCAGAGAGAGCGCGAGGCGGGGTCATGCTCTTGGAGCGCTAACACGATGCGGAGAGACCGTGGTTTCGGCCTTTCGTGGACCTACTGTGGACCAGAGCGTCAGTCGGATGGCGAGTCGAAGCATTCTCGCAGCTCAAGGAGACATGTGGTATGGATGTGACACGGCCTCCGGAGCCGGGTGCGCAGGTTCGAATCCTGCAGGGGGCACCAGATTGAGACCGGCTCACATGCTTCGTGAGCCGGTCTTTTTCGTGTCGTAGGGTCCTCGCGATCTTGTCGCCTCGCGACGGAGTTCGACACCTGGTTACGCGTCTTCCGGGCCCAACACGGGGATCGATCGCGATGTGGGTCCGTAGAGGTCGTTGGGTGAAATTTTCATCGAGATGTTTCGGCCCGTTGTAACACGAGCACGGCAATGTCTCCGCAGGCCGGGGTAGATGTCGAAGCGCATAAAAGAACGTGTGCGCGAGGCGGAACTCTCGAAACTTTCATCATGGCCTTGACACATTTCGGGGAGGTTTCCACACTGAGTCCCCGAGGCGGTTTCTCCCTGCCAGGCCGGTGGTGTGGCGGCAGGGGGCTCCGTCTGCGACGTCCTCGTGGTGTGCGTTCCTGGTTATGGGGTCGGGGCGTCGATCCCGCAGGGCGTCGCCGCGTTTCCCCGCTGTTCCGTGACTCAGTTGTGGAGGCTCAGGCATGAGCACAAACGCCACCCCCCCGGATCGATCCCGGCCCCCACGCAGCGGCCCCCGCCGGATGCTGCTCGCTGGTGCCCTTGGTGTACTCGGCACGATCACGGCGCTGGCGATGACGGTTCCCGCCGGTGCCGCGGCGAGCACGTTGGGCGCGGCGGCCGCGCAGAGCGGCCGGTACTTCGGCACCGCCATCTCCGCGAGCAAGCTCGGAGACTCGGCTTACACCACGATCGCGAACCGCGAGTTCAACATGGTGACGCCCGAGAACGAGATGAAGATCGACGCCACCGAGCCCCAACAGGGCCAGTTCAACTTCACCAACGGCGACCGGGTCTACAACTGGGCCGTCCAGAACGGCAAGCAGGTCCGTGGGCACACCCTGGCCTGGCACTCCCAGCAGCCGGGCTGGATGCAGTCCCTTTCCGGCAGCGCGCTGCGCCAGGCGATGATCAACCACATCAACGGCGTGATGGCCCACTACAAGGGGAAGCTCGCCTACTGGGACGTGGTCAACGAGGCCTTCGACGACAGCAACGGCGGCCGGCGCCAGTCGAACCTGCAGGCCACGGGCAACGACTGGATCGAGGTGGCCTTCCGCACCGCCCGTGCGGCCGACCCCTCGGTCAAGCTCTGCTACAACGACTACAACATCGACAACTGGACCTGGGCCAAGACGCAGGGCGTCTACAACATGGTCAAGGACTTCAAGGCCCGTGGCGTGCCGATCGACTGCGTCGGCCTCCAGGGCCACTTCAACAGCGGCAGCGCGTACAACGCCAACTTCCGCACCACCCTGTCGAGCTTCGCCGCTCTCGGCGTCGACGTGGCCATCACCGAGCTGGACATCCAGGGCGCCTCGGCCACGACCTACGCCAACGTGACCAACGACTGCCTGGCGGTGCCGCGGTGCGTCGGCATCACGGTGTGGGGCGTGCGTGACAGCGACTCCTGGCGCTCGGGTGACACCCCGCTGCTGTTCGACGGCAACGGCAACAAGAAGGCCGCCTACACCTCGGTCCTCAACGCCCTGAACGCCGCCGGTCCCAACCCCTCGCCCACCCCCACCCCGACGGTCACGCCGACGGTCACCCCGACGCCCACGCCGACACCGACTACGGGTACGGGGGCGTGTTCGGCGACGATCACGACGGTCAACAGCTGGCAGGGTGGGTTCCAGTCGACGGTGACGGTCAACGCGGGCAATTCGCCGGTCAACGGATGGACCGTGAAGTGGACCTGGCCCGGCGGGCAGAGCATCAGCAGCCTGTGGAACGGCACGCAGACCGTCTCCGGTTCCTCGGTGACGGTGCGCAACGCCTCCTACAACGGCTCCATCGCGGCGAACTCGTCCACCACCTTCGGCTTCACGGCCAACGGCACCGCGGCCACCCCCACCGCCACCTGCACCAGCCCCTGACCCGTCGCCAGGTGCGTCGGGCCGGCGTCCGCGCCGACCGGTAGTACCTCCTCAGCGTCACCAAGGCCGCGATCGTGAGAAGGAGGTACTACCCGGCCGGCGGGTCGGCCGCGTCAGTCCCTGTAGGGATTCGGGCCGGGTGGGAACACACCACCCGGCCCGAATTCGTCCCAATAGAGCTGGCAGAGTGTTCGGCCGAGGCTCGGGACGCGGGGTTGGGTCGCGCCGGCCGACGATGGGGGAAGGCGATGAATTCGTCGCAGACCTTGCGTTCCCAGCGGCAGTGGAAAAGGCTGTTTCATGTGCTCGGTCTTACGGTTGTTCTCGCGGGAGGTTTCGATTATCCGGCATGAATTTCATTATGAATTGCCGGTGAGGTTTCGGTGGTGTGGTGAAGCAGGCTTCCGAGCTTGGCGGGGTGGCCTGGGGCAACAGCTATGGGGTGTTGGTTCGGGCGTATTTGCGGTGGTCTCGGGGTGAAGGGCGCGAACGCGGGGTTGCGTTGGGGGTTGTGTCGCGCTTTGGTGCCGGGCGATAAGTCGCAGTGAGTTGCACCGGGCGGTATGGGTGGCTTGATGATCCCGGACCGAGGCTTTGACCTCTCTGGGGTGCCTTCCGGATTGTTCTCAACTAGCGTCTTTAGGTGTGGCGTCGAAACGAATTCGACCAGGAAACCGGGTCGGCGCTCCGCCAGTCCGGCAGCACGCCGGGCTCGATAATCAGACATGGAGTGATATTTCATGCTGAAGCGTGCTCTCGTCGCCGGTACATTGGCGGCTTCCAGCCTCATCGTTTCCATGACGATGTCGGCCCAGCCCGCCAGTGCAAGCACGATGACCCACGAACCCCAACCCACCGCTATATCCGGGGCCCTGAACGAAGCGGGGCATCCTTGCTACTACAACGGCCACTACCAGCGCCACTGGCGCCATTGCCAGCACGGCCCCTACGGTCCGCATGGCCCTCGCGGGCCGTACGGCCACCACGGCCCATACGGCCCCTACGGCCACGGCCCGTATGGGCACCAGGGTCCGTATGGTCATCAAGGTCCCTATGGCCACCACCACGGCGGACCCAGGTGATCTAGCCACAGTGGCGGACGGTCGCGGCTGATCGGCTAGCCCGGGCGCGAGTGGCGCGGTAGCGGCTCAGCACGCCCGGTGCGATCGTCGCTCCACCCGTGCCGGGCCGGCCGAGCTTCCGGCCCGGCACGGTTCACCCGAGGGGGTCCAGCACCGCAGGGAGGGCGGCTCCCGGGTTTCGGCCCGGCGCGGTTCACCCGGAGGAGGGTGGGCTACGCGCCTGAGTCGCGGCGGGTTCTCGGGATGCTCCAGTAGCCGAGGGCGCAGACCTCGTCGCGCCGGAGGCCGCGATCGCGCAGCAGGTGCCGGCGCAGGCTCTGGATCACGAGGGACTCCCCGGCCGCCCAGACCTGGCCGCGACCGGCCGGAAGGTCGAGACCGCGTACCACCTCCTCCAGCGCGCGTCCCTCGCCCGGTGCCCGCGCGCCGCGGTGGACCCAGTGCACTTCGGGAAGCGGCGCGTCCAGCGCCATGTGCTCGGCGGCGTCGCGTACTTCCGCCACCGCGATGGCACGATGCCCGGCCGGAAGCGTTTCGGCGATGGCGGCCATGGAAGGCAGCGCCGTCTCGTCACCGACCATCAGCGTCCACTCCGCGGTCGGGTCGGTCACCCAGTGGACGCGGGTGCCCCCGAAGCCCACCTGGTCGCCCGGCGCCGCGTCGAGCGCCCATCGAGACGCCGGTCCGTCGTCCAGGTGCAGGAAGAAGTCCACGGTCACCAGCCCCGCCGCGCGGTCGTAGCGGCGTACGGTGAGGTTCACCGCGTGCTGCCTGCCGGCCGTCTCGGGGAAGCGCCAGCGCTTCAACTCGGGCAGCACGACCTTGTCCGCGCCGGGGGCGGGCCAGATGAGCGTGAGCGTCTCGGCGGGCTCCTCGACGGGCAGCGGGCCGGCGTCCACGAGGCGGAGGACGACCCGGCGCATCAGCGGGGACAGTTGCTCAGCGGAGACGACCTCCAGCATCCCGACGCAGAGGGGGAAGGCCCGCACCGACGACCGCGACCGGTCCACTTGCGCGCCACCGGCTCGCGGCGAGGTCCGTACGGGCGTGGTACCGGCTCGCGGTGAGGGCTGAACGGGCGTGGTACCGGCTCGCGGTGAGGTCCGTACGGGCGTGATGCCGGCTCGTGGTGAGGGTTGTGCGGAGGTGGTGGGGGCCGGTAGGGGGCGGTGGGCGGCTACCCGGACATCGTGGAAGTTCAGGGCGCCCGCCTCGATGAGGGCCTGGAGGGCTTCGTCCAGGAATCGGTCGCCGTCCTCACCGAGGGCGTCGGCATGAGGGGCGAGTATCCCCAGGGGCAGGGCTTCCCGGGGCGGGACCGGTTCGTCCCCGTCGGCGAGGTCGTCTCGCGTCAACACGATCTCCAGTCCTTCGTCGCGGAGGACGGCGCACACCTCGTCCAGCGGGTGCTGGTACACGCTCAGCGGGACCGAGGCGAGCCGCTCCCGCCACGCCGGGCGCCCGATCACGGACTCCACGACGTCACGCAGCGCGAACCCCGACGATCGCGGCTGCCCGTGACTCCACTGCAGGACCACGAGGCCATCCGGGCTCGTGGCGCGCGCCATCGTCCGTACGGTCTCACGGGCATCGCCGAGCGAGTGGAGCAACCAGGACGAGTGCACCACCTCGTACTGTCCCTCGGGGAGCCTCAGCGCGCGCGGGTCCTGCACCTCGGCGGAGACGGGATGGCCCGCGCACAGTTCCCTGGTCGCCTCGACCATCGACGGCGAGGCGTCCTTCGCCGTCACGGTGAACTCCCGCTCCGCCATGGCCAGGGCGACCTCCCCCGACCCGCATCCGACGTCGGCGAACCTGCCGCCCTCGTGGAGGTAGCCGCCGGCCTGCAAGAGAGCGTCCAGCGCCGAGTCCAGTCTGGCTTCGTCGTAGGCCCGCGCCGAGTCCAGCCTGGCTTCGTCGTAGGCCCGCGCCGAGTCCAGCCTGCCTTCGTCGTAGGCCCGCGCCGACTCCCGCGTGCCTTCGTCGCAGGCCTGCGCCGGGTCCGGTCTGGTTTCGGGGTGAACGTCGGCGTATCGCTGCGTCACGGGGGAGTCTCTCGTTCGGGAGGTCAGGCGGGGCGGCCGGCGAGGGCCGTCGCCAGGGGGGCGCGGTGGGCGCGGTGGGCGAGGAGGGAGTCGCGGATCTCGCCGGCGCGGACGGCGGTGGTCGACAGCAGGGTGGAGGTCATGCCGTGGGTGTGCTCGGTGCCGCCCTGGAGGTAGATGCCGGCGCTGACCTGCGGCGCGAGCTCCACGCGATGGTCGCGGCCCACACGCACGGCGTCCTCGTCGTCGCGCAGGCAGAGCTTGGCCGCCTCGCCGAGGAGGGTGCCGAGGTCCTGGGGCCGGTACCCGGTGGCGTGGACGAGGATGTCCGCGCTGAGCACCGTCCGCTCACCCGTGGGCAGGAACTCCACGGTGACGTCGAGGCGGTCGTCCACGGCCTGGACGTCCCGGATGCGGGAGACGTTGAGCATGCGCAGGCGCTCCCGGCCGTGGACCTTCTCCCGGTACGTCGTGGCGTACAAGGACTGGATGAGGTCCATGTCGACCACCGAGTAGTTGGTGCTGCGGTGGTAGTCGTACAGCGATTGCTTCACCCCGGGTGGGGCGTTGAAGTAGATGTCGACCGCTTCGGGGTCGAAGATGCGGTTGGCGAAGGGGCTGTCGTCGGCCGGGGTGTACCCGTACTTGGCGAAGACCGCGCATACCTCGGCGTCGGCGAAGGTGCGGTGCAGGTAGTCGACCGCCTCGGCGGCGCTCTGCCCGGCGCCGAGCACGAGCGCGCGGCGTACGGGCGTGCCGGAGTCGGCCAGTTCGGCGACGCGCAGGACCAGCTCGCTGTTGTGCCACACCCGGTCGGAGAGGACCGTGCCCGGCGGCAGGTGGGGCTCCAGGCCGGTGGCCACGGAGACATTGCGGGCCCGGCGTACGACCGTGCGGGCGGGGTCGTCCGGGTCGCGGCTCACCACGTCGAACCACCGGATCTCGCCGTCGTCGGACATCACCGGCTCGACGGCCAGCACCTCGGAGGAGTAGGAGACCAAATGCCGCACCCGCGCGGCCGCCCACTCGAAGTAGTCGTGGAACTCGACCCTTAACGGGAACAGCGTCTTCTGGTTGAGAAAGTCGACCAGCCTGCCGCGTTCCTGCAGGTAACACAGGAAGCTGAAGTCACTCGACGGATCGCGCATGGTGACCAGGTCCTTCAGGAAGGAGACCTGCATCGTCGCGTCGTCGATGAGCATGCCCCGGTGCCAGCCGAAGTGCGGCTGCTTTTCGAGGAACGCGGCATCGAGCCTTTCCCCGGCGGGGACTCCTGCGTTGTGCTCATCGACGGCTATGGCCAGCGCCAGATTGGACGGCCCGAAACCGATCCCCAGGATGTCGTGGATGACATCCGGCCCACTCAGCAGTGTGTCCACCGCGGCATCGCCTCCCTATGCCAGAGCCATGTTAGATAAGGTTAGCCTTACCTTGCAAGATTGCGCTTGAGGAGAGGATCGTTCATGCGGATCGTCATGTTCGGCTACCAGACGTGGGGCCACCGCACGTTGCAAGCCCTGCTGGAGTCCGGCCACGAGGTGGCGCTCGTCGTCACCCATCCCAAGAGCGACCACGCGTACGAGAAGATCTGGGACGACTCGGTCGCGGAACTCGCCGCGAAGCACGACGTCCCGGTGCTCCTGCGCAACCGTCCCGACGACCGCGACCTGCTCCTCGCGCTCCGGGACGCGGCGCCGGACATCATCGTCGCCAACAACTGGCGTACGTGGCTGCCGCCTGAGGTCTTCGACCTCCCGCCGCACGGCACGCTGAACGTGCACGACTCGCTGCTGCCGTCGTACGCGGGCTTCTCGCCGCTGATCTGGGCCCTGATAAACGGGGAGCAGGAGGTCGGCGTCACCGCCCACCGCATGAACGCCGAGCTGGACGCGGGCGACATCGTGCTGCAACGCGCCGTGCCGGTCGGGCCGCGCGACACCGCGACCGACCTGTTCCACAAGACGGTCGACCTGATCGGGCCGATCGTGCGCGACGCGCTCGACCTCATCGCCTCCGGTCAGGCGAAGTGGGTCGCGCAGGACCGCACCAAGGCCAGCTTCTTCCACAAGCGCTCCATCGAGGACAGCCGCATCGACTGGAACTGGCCGGCGGAGGACCTGGAGCGGCTGGTGCGCGCCCAGTCGGACCCGTATCCCAACGCGTTCACCTACCACCGCGGCGAGCGGATCCGCATCGTGTCGGCGGCGGTGTCGCAGGCGCACTACGGCGGCACCCCCGGGCGCGTCTTCATCCGTGAAGGGGATGGAGTGGTCATCGTCAGCGGGACCGACGCCCGCGGCGGGCACCGGCGCGGGCTGGTGCTCACGCGGGTGCGCACCGAGGACGGCACCGAGCACGCGGCGACCGACTACTTCCGCACCATGGGCGGCTACCTCACCGCCCAGCCCTGAAAGAACCTCACCGTACGGCCCTGAGAAACCGCACCGCCCAGCCCTGAACCGGTCCTTCAGCGAGCCGCCTTCACGTGTGAGGGGTCGTGGTGGCGGCTCATCGGGATGATCAAGGGTGTGCCGCTGACCGGGTCCGTCGTGACCTGGCAGCGCAGGTCGAAGATGTCCCGCACGGTCGACGCGGTGATGACGTCGGCCGGGGCCCCCTCGGCGACGACGCGGCCCGACTTCATGGCGATGACGTGGTCGGCGTATCGGCACGCTTGGTTGAGGTCGTGCAGGACCATCACGATCGTACGGTCCTCGCGCCGGTTGAGGTCGGTGATGAGGTCCAGGACGTCGATCTGGTGCGCCAGGTCCAGGTAGGTCGTCGGCTCGTCCAGCAGGAGCACCGGGGTGCCCTGGGCGACGGCCATGGCGATCCAGGCGCGCTGGCGCTGGCCGCCGGACAGCTCGTCGACCGCGCGGTCGGCGAGCTCGGTCATGCCGGTGGCGGCCAGCGCGCCGTGGACGGCCTGCTCGTCGGCCTTCGACCACTGCCGCCACCAGGTCTGGTGAGGGGATCGGCCGCGGTTGACCAGGTCGATGACGGTCAGCCCCTCCGGCGCGACCGGAGACTGCGGCAGGATGCCGAGGCGCTGGGCCAGTTCCCTGGTCGGGATGGAGTGCAGCGCGCGGCCGTCGAGCTGGACGGCACCCTGGCGCGGCGCGAGCAACCGGGCGAGGGCCCGCAGCAGCGTGGACTTGCCGCAGGCGTTGGCGCCGACGATGGCGGTGACGCGGCCCGGCGGGACCACCAGGTCGAGGTCCTCCACGACCAGCCGGTTGTCGTACGCCAGGTGCAGGCCGCTCGCCCGCAGTTCCGGGTGGGGGGTCATGCGTTCAGCCTCCTGAGCCCGCGCGGTTGGCGCGGATGAGCAGCCAGAGCAGGATCGGCGCGCCCAGCACGCCGGTGATGATTCCGACCGGCAGCTCCGTGCTGGGGATCAGCTCGCGTGCGACGAGGTCGGAGGAGAGGACGACCAGCCCCCCGGTCAGCCCGGAGGTGACCGGGGGAGGCCAGGCGGTGCGGCCGAGCCGCTGCGCGATCTGCGGCGCGGCCAGCGCCACGAAGGCGAGCGGCCCGGCCGCCGCCGTGCCGAAGGCGACCAGCCCGACCCCCGTGAGCAGCAGCGTGAACCGCACCCGTTGCACGGGGGTGCCGAGGCCGGCGGCGACGTCGTCGCCGAGCTGGAGCGTGCGGGTCAGGCGGCCCAGCGTGAGCGCGACCGGCACCATCACCGCCATGGCGAGCGCGAGCGGGATCACCTGGTTCCAGTCGCGGCCGTTGAGGTTGCCCACCAGCCAGCCGAGCGCGGCCTGCGCCTGGAACCGCCCGCCCTTGGCCACCAGGTAGTCGGTGGCGCTGGTGCAGATCCAGGACACTCCGATGCCGACCAGGATGATGCGGTAGCCGGTGGCGCCGCGGCTCCACGCCAGGAGGTAGACGAGCAGGCCGGTGACCAGCGCGCCGAGCAGGCCCAGCGCCTGCGGGCCGAGGCCGCCGTCCCAGCCCAGCACGATGCTCGCGACGACGGCGGTGCCGGCGCCCTGGGTGATGCCGATCATGTCAGGGCTGGCCAGCGGGTTGCGGGTCATGGTCTGGAAGATCGAGCCGGAGACGCCGAAGGCGACGCCGGCCAGCAGCCCGACCAGGGCGCGCGGCAGCCGCAGCTCACGGACGACCAGCAGCGTCCCGGGGTCCCCGTAACCGGCGAGGGCCTTCATGACCGAGGTCAGGCCGATCGGGTAGTCGCCGATCGAGACGCCCCAGCAGAAGACGAGGAAGGTGACGACGGCGAGCGCCACGCAGACGACGACCAGCCGCGGACGCAGGACCCCGGAGACGGGCGGCGCGGCCAGCCGGAACGTACGGCGGGACGAGACGAGGGCCGTGCCGCCGGAGGGGGTGGGGGCTGGAGGGACCATGCTCACACTTCCGCGAGCCGGCGCCGGCGGACCAGGGCGATGAAGAACGGGCCGCCGATGAAGGCGATGAGGATCCCGGCCTGGATCTCGGTGGGCCGCGCGGCGACCCGTCCGATGATGTCGGCGGTGAGCACGAGGCAGGGCGCGAGCACCGCGGACAGCGGCAGCAGCCAGCGGTGGTCGGGGCCGATCCCCGCGTGCTGGGCGAGGATCCGGGCGACGTGCGGAACCACGAGCCCGACGAACACGACCGGTCCGATGATTGCCACGGCCGCGCCGGTGAGCAGCGTGATGGCGAGCGCGCCCTGGAACCTTACGAACCCGAGCCGCCGCCCGAGTGAGGCGGCCACGTCGTCGCCGAGGGCCAGGCTGTTGAGCGCGGGCGCGCAGGCCAGCGCCAGCACCGTGCCGAAGGCGATGAACGGCAGGATCCGGAGCACCGCGTCGCCGTCCTGGTCGGCGAGAGAGCCGGCCGACCAGAAGCGGTAGCGGTTCAGCGCGTCCGGGTCGGTCAGGACGATGGCGTTGGTGAGCGAGAACAGCAGCGAGCTCACGGCGACTCCGGCGAGCGCGAGCTTGACCGGGGTCTGGCCCGAACGTCCGAGCCCTCCGAGCAGGTACACGAGGACGCTGGCGATGAGCGCGCCCGCGAACGCGAACCAGATGTACCCGTACAGCGACCCCAGGCCGAGCACCGCGACCGACACGACGATCGCGAAGGCCGCGCCGGCGCTGACGCCGAGCAGGCCGGGGTCGGCGAGCGGGTTGCGCGTCAGCGCCTGCATGAGCGCGCCGGACAGTCCGAGGGCCGCGCCCGCCGCGAGGCCCAGCGCGGTGCGCGGGACGCGTACCGACCAGACGACGTTGTCGACGAGCCGGCTGCGCGGGTGCCCGAGGAGTGCCTGTACGACCTGGTCGAGGGGGAGGCTGCGGGCGC
Source organism: Sphaerisporangium sp. NPDC049002 (assembly GCF_040649355.1). NCBI lineage: Bacteria > Bacillati > Actinomycetota > Actinomycetes > Streptosporangiales > Streptosporangiaceae > Sphaerisporangium > Sphaerisporangium sp. NPDC049002. The sequence continues at coordinate 13,507 of NZ_JBEZFH010000076.1, forward strand.
CCAGCGCGATCGACAGCATGCAGAGCGCGACGAGGACGGCGCCGAGCAGCGCCAGGAGAACGGCGGGGCGGAGCCCCGCGCCACGCGTCACCGAACTGTCTCCACGTTTCGACTTCCTTCGTTTTTAGGTAAGGCTGGCCTTAACTGTAGCCCTCCGGATTGGGGGGCTTCCTCTGGCGCCCGCCTACTAACTTAGGTAATGCTTACCTTAGTATGTGGTGCGATCACGGCTCGTTTGGGCCTGTTTCGTCGAGCTTGGGAGGCGCGGTCACCTGTGTCGGCTATTGAAGAAGCGATGGCGTACTGGCACCGGCGGCTCGCTCCGCTTCCGCAGGAGACGGTTCTTCCGGTCGACTTCCCGTACCCGCAGACCCCCGCCGGAGACCGGGAGACGTGCGCGCGCACGCTGGCCATGACGGCGCCCGAGGCGACCCTGCTGGCCGCGTACGTCGCGCTGCTGCACCGCTACGGCGGCTCGGGTGAGGTCTGCGTCGGGTACGAAGGGCTGCCGCTGCGGGTCGGGCTGGACGGCGCGACGACCTTCGGCGAGCTCGTACGCCGCGTGGCCGGCGCCGGAGAGCAGGCACGTGCGCACCGCGTCCCGCTCTCCGCCCTCGCCGCCGAGCTCCGGCCCGACCCCACACGCGGCGGCGGCCTCCTCTTCAACACAGCCTTCAACACGGACTTCAACGCGAACTTCAACGCGGACGTCACCACGGATGTGGCCTCCGGAGCCGGGCACCTGGACCTGTCGCTCGCGGTCGTGGCGGACGAGGCGCGGCTGACCTACCGCACGGACCTGTTCGAAGGCGCGACCGCCGAGCGGCTGCTGGGCCACTACGCGACGCTGCTCGCCGACGGCCTGGCCCGGCCGGACGTCCCCGTCGCCGAGCTGGAGCTGCTGAGCCCCGGCGAGCGGCACCGCCTCCTCGTCGAGTGGAACGACACCGGCCACGACGTCCCGTCGCTCACCTGGCCCGAGATGTTCGCCGAGCAGGTCGGCACGCGGCCGGACGCCGTCGCCCTCGTCTTCGAGGACACCGTCCTCACCTACGCCGAGCTGGACGAGCGCGCGAACCGGCTCGCCCACGCGCTGATCGCACGTGGGGCGGGGCCCGAGCGTGTCGTCGGGCTCGCGGTGCCCCGGTCGGCCGAGCTGATCGTCGCCGAGGTGGCCGTCCTCAAGGCCGGCGCCGCCTACCTGCCGCTGGACACCGACTACCCGGCCGACCGCATCGCGTACATGCTCGCCGACGCCGCGCCCGTCTGCCTCGTCACCACCGCTGACACCGTGGCCGACATCCCTCCGTGTGACGGTGTCGACGTGCTGGTACTCGACGCGCCGGAGACCGAGCGCGAGCTGACGACCCGTCCGAGCCACGATCCGTCGGAGGCCGACAGGGGACGGCTGTCGGTGCTCAACGCGGCCTACGTCATCTACACCTCCGGTTCCACCGGCCGCCCCAAGGGTGTGGTGTTGTCGCACGCGGGGGTGGCCAAGCTGGTCGCCACCCAGAGCGAGCGGTTCGGCGTCGGGCCGGACAGCCGCGTCCTGCAGTTCTCCTCGCCCAGCTTCGACGTGGCCTTCTGGGACCTGTGCCTCGGCCTGCTCTCCGGGGGCCGCCTCGTCGTCGTGCCCTCCGAGCTGCGGGTGCCCGGCGCGCCGCTCGCCGAATACGCGAACGCCAACGGCGTCACGTTCATGATCCTTCCCCCGGCCCTGCTCGCCGCCATGCCGGACGACGTGCTGCTGCCTCCCGCCGCGACCCTGCTGGCCGGCACCGAACGCGTCTCGCCCGAGCTGGTCGGCCGTTACGCGCGCGGCCGGATGATGTTCAACGCGTACGGCCCGACCGAGGCGACCACCAACTCCACCCTCGGCCTGTGCGACCCGGGCACCCCGTCCGGCTCCATCGTGCCGATCGGGGGCCCCGACCCCGGCACCCGGGCGTACGTGCTCGACGCCCGCCTCCGGCCCGTCCCGGCGGGGGTCGCGGGTGAGCTGTACCTCGGCGGGGCGGGGCTCGCGCGCGGCTATCTCGGGCGGCCGGATCTGACCGCGGAACGGTTCGTCGCCGACCCCTTCGGCGCGCCGGGGGAGCGGCTCTACCGCACGGGTGACCTGGTGCGATGGAAGTCCGACGGGCGGCTTGAGTTCCTCGGCCGCGCCGACGCGCAGGTGAAGATCCGCGGCTTCCGGATCGAGCCCGGAGAGATCGAGTCCGTGCTGCGGGGTCACCCGGCCGTGGACCAGGTCGCGGTGGTGGTCCGCGAGGACCGGCCCGGTGACCGGCGGCTGGCCGCCTACGTCGTCCCGTCCCTCGCCGGGGAGCCGGGCCGCGACGAGACCGAGCAGGTCGAGGAGTGGAAGGACCTCCACGAACTGCTGTACTCGGCCGCCGGCTCGGAGGGCTTCCGCGAGAACTTCGCCGGCTGGAACAGCATGTACGACGGCCTGCCCATCCCGGTCGCGGAGATGCGCGAGTGGCGGGAGGCCACGGTCGCCCGCATCATGGAGCTGCGACCGCGCCGGGTGATGGAGATCGGCGTCGGCAGCGGGCTCATCCTGTCGCGCGTCGCCCCCGGCTGCGAGGCGTACTGGGGCACGGACGTCTCGCAGGAGGCGGTACGGTCGCTGCGCGCCCAGGTCGGCGCGGTGCCGGAGCCGGCCGGCCGGGTGGAGCTGCGCGCCCAGCCCGCGCACGACGTCACCGGGCTGCCCTCGGGCTTCTTCGACACGGTGGTCATCAACTCCGTCGCCCAGTATTTCCCGAGCGCGGAGTACCTGGCGGACGTGCTGCGCAAGGCCGCCGCCCTCCTGGCTCCGGGCGGGAGCGTCTACCTCGGCGACGTGCGGAACCTGCGGCTGCTGCGCTGCCTGCGCGCCGCCGTCGAGACCCGGCGCGGCGCCGGCCCCGAGGACAAGCAGGCCCTGCTGGCGGCCGTCGAGCGATCGGTGAGCTGGGAGGGCGAGCTGCTGCTCGACCCCGGCTTCTTCACGGCCCTTTCGGACTTCACCGCCGACATCCGCGTCAAGCGCGGCACCGTCCACAACGAGCTGACCCGCTACCGCTACGACGTCGTCCTGCGGAAGAGCCTCCCCGCCACCGACGAGTTCGGAGGGAGCGAGTTCGGAGGGAGCGAGTTCGGCTGGGGCGAGATCGGCGGCGTGGGCGGGCTTGAGGCGCGCCTGGCCGGACGTCCCGCCAGGCTCCGGGTCAACGGGGTGCCCAACGCGCGGCTCGCCGAGGACCTCGCCGCGCTGTCCGCCATCGAGGACGGCAGCCGCCCCGCCTCCCCGGTGGACGACGCCGACCCCGAGATCCTTCACGCGCTCGGCGCCCGGCACGGCTACCGCGTGGCCGTGACCTGGAACGGTCACGCCGACGACGGCAGCCTTGACGTGGTGTTCGCCGCGGGGGACGTCCCCCTCGGCGACCTCTACCGCCCGGCCGCCGCCTTCCCGCACGCCAACCGTCCCGTGCCCTTCAGGGACATCACCACCCTGATGAGGACGCTGCGCTCGTACGCGGCCGAATGGCTCCCCGAGTACATGGTCCCCTCCGCCTTCGTCCCCCTCGACCGGCTCCCGGTCACCCCGAGCGGCAAGCTCGACGGCTCCGCGCTCCCGGCACCCGACTACGCCACCCTCAGCTCCGGCCGTGCCCCGCGCGGCGCCCGCGAGGAACTGCTGTGCGCGCTGTACGCCGAGGTGCTCGGCCTTCGATCGGTATCTGTCGACGACGACTTCTTCGCCTTCGGCGGCGACAGCATCGTGGCCATCCAGTTGCTCATCCGCGCGCGCAGGGCCGGGCTGCGGCTCACCTCCCGCGACGTCTTCCGCCACCGTACGGTCGCCGAACTCGCCCAGGTCGCCGTCGCCGACGGCGCGGGGGACCGCGAGGCCGACTGCGCGTGGGGCGGCGAGGCCGGCGTCCCGCTCGTCCCACTCGTCCGGCTTTCTGAGGGCGAGCTCGCCGAGCTCCAGGGGGATCACCCGGTCACCGTCGAGGAGGCGCTGCCGCTGAGCCCGCTCCAGGAGGGATTCTTCTTCCACTCCCTCGTGGACGGCTCGGAGGGGGACGCCTATGTCGTCCAGCAGGTCATCGAGCTGGAAGGCCCGGTCGACGGCGAGGCCCTGCGCCGGGCCGCCCAGGGACTGCTGGACCGGCACGCCCCGCTGCGCGCCTGCTTCCGCCAGCGCCCTGACGGAAGGCCCGTGCAGATCATCGCCGGTCGGCTGGACCTGCCCTGGCACGAGGTGGACCTGTCCGCACGGGACGCCGGGGAGCAGCGGTCGCTCGCGGACGCCGTCGCGGCCGGGGAGCGCGACCGCCGCTTCGACCTGGCCCGCCCGCCGCTGCTGCGGTGCGCGCTGGTCAGGCTCGGGGCCGCTCGCAGCCTCCTGCTGCTGACGTTCCATCACATCGTGGCCGACGGCTGGTCGCTGCCGGTGCTCCACCGCGAGCTGATGGCCCTGTACGAAATCCCCGCCGGGACCTCCCCGGCCGTGGACGGCGCGGGATCGCGCGGAGCCGGGGTCGCCGCGTTGCCGGAGGTGGCCTCGTACGGCGCGTACCTGCGCCGTCTGGCCTCGGCCGACCGGGATGCCGCCCGCGCGGCCTGGCGCGCCGCGCTCGCGGGGCTGGACGAGCCGACCCGCCTGGTCGACGTCCCGGCGGACGGCGCGCGGATCAGGCCCGCGCAGGTACGCGTCGAGCTGCCCGAGCACGTCACGGCGCGGCTCGCGGCACGCGCGCGAGAGCACGGGGTGACCCTCGGTGCCGTCGTCCAGAGCGCGTGGGGTCTCCTCCTCGGGCGTCTGACCGGCCGTCAGGACGTGGTCTTCGGCACCACCGTCTCCGGCCGGGACGTGGAGGTCGACGGCATCGAGTCCATGGCCGGCCTGTTCATCAACACCCTGCCGACCCGATTCCGGTGGGAGCCCTCGGACACGCTCGCCGAGCTGGCCGGGCGGCTCCAGGACGAGCAGGCCCAGCTCCTGGACCACCAGCACCTCGGCCTCGCGGAGCTCCAGCGCGTCGCCGGGCCGGCGGGGAGCGGTGAACTCTTCGACACCCTGGTCGTCTTCGAGAACTACCCGTCGGCGACCGGTATCGCCGATCCCTCGGGGACGGTCCGGATCACCGGCCACGAGTTCCACGACGCCGTGCACTACCCGCTCGCCCTGATCGTCAAGCCGGGCCGCCGGCTCGACCTGCGACTGAAGCACCACGCCCAGCGTCTTCCCGGAGAGGCCGTACGGCGGATCGCGGACCGGCTGACCCGCGTCCTGCACGCCCTGGCCGACGACCCCGGCCAGAACGCCGCCCGCGTCGACCTGCTGTCGGAGGAGGAGGCGGCGCGCGCCCTGCTCGCGGGTGAGCGACGGGACGTCCCCGAGACCACTCTGGCCGCCGCCTTCGAGGCCCAGGTGGCCCGTACGCCGCACGCGACGGCCGTGGTCTACGACGGGGAGACCCTGTCGTACGAGGAGCTGGACGCTCGCGCCGAGATCCTCGCCCGCCGCCTGCGGGCCGGGGGCGCCGGTCCGGAGCGCGTCGTCGCGGTGGCCGTCCCGCGATCGGCGGAGCTGATGGTGGCGCTGCTCGGCGTGCTGAAGTCGGGCGCGGCCTACCTGCCGGTCGACGTGGACTATCCGGCGGACCGCATCGCCTACATGCTGACCGACTCCGGCGCGAACACGGTCGTCACGACCGCCGCCACCTCCCCGCGCCTGCCCGACGTGGAATCCCTCACCCCTCTCATCCTCGACTCCCTGACCGGCCGGCCGGATACGGGCGACCCGATGGCCGGGTCCCGGAGCGCGGGGCCGGACGACCCGGCGTACCTGATCTACACGTCGGGGTCGACCGGGCGTCCCAAGGGCGTGGTCGTGACCCATCGGGCGATCGTCAACCGGCTGGCGTGGATGCAGGGCGAGTACGGGCTGCGCACCGACGACCGGGTGCTGCAGAAGACGCCGTCCAGCTTCGACGTCAGCGTCTGGGAGTTCTTCTGGGCGCTGTGCGAGGGAGCCGCCGTGGTGCTCGCCAAACCCGACGGGCACCGCGACCCCGCGTACCTCGCCACGCTCATCCGCGAACAGCGCGTCACCACGATGCACTTCGTGCCCTCGATGCTCGAAGCCTTCCTGGGCGCCGACGAGATCACCGCCGACCCGTCATGGGCGGTCAGCCTGCGCCGCGTGCTCAGCAGCGGCGAGGCCCTGCCCGTCGCCGCCGCCGCACGCTGGCAGGCGCTCACCGGGGTGCGGCCGCACAACCTGTACGGCCCGACCGAGGCCGCCGTCGACGTGACGTACCACCCGTACGACGGATCGGCGGGCACGAGTGTGCCCATCGGCCGTCCGGTGTGGAACACCGGGCTGCGGGTGCTGGACTCCTGCCTGCGGCCGGTGCCCGCCGGGGTGCCCGGCGAGCTGTACCTGACCGGCGTGCAGCTGGCGCGGGGCTACCACGCGCGGCCCGGTCTCACCGCCGAGCGGTTCGTGGCCGACCCGTACGGCCCGGCCGGTGGCCGCATGTACCGCACGGGAGACCTGGTGCGCCGCCGCGAGGACGGCGTCGTCGAGTACCTCGGCCGCACCGACCGGCAGGTCAAGCTGCGCGGAAACCGCATCGAACTCGGCGAGGTCGAGGCCGCTCTGACCGGCCTGCCCACCGTCGCCCAGGCGGCGGTGACCGTCCACGGATCCACCCTCGTCGCGTACGTCGTCCCGGTCAACGGTAAGCGCGGGCTCGACGTGGTCGCGTTGGGGGCCGCGCTGGCCGACGCGCTGCCCGCGTCCGTGGTGCCCGGGGCGTATGTCGAGCTGGACGCCCTGCCGCTGACACCCAGCGGCAAGCTCGACCGCAGCGCGCTTCCCGCTCCCCAGGCGGTACGTGCCGGGGGGCGCGCCCCGCGCGACGAGCGCGAGCGCGTCCTCACCGAGATCTTCGCGGCCGTGCTGAAGCTCGGCGAAGCCGGGATCGACGACGACTTCTTCATGCTCGGCGGCGACAGCATCAGCTCCATCGGCGTCTCCAGCCGCGCCCGCAGGGCCGGTCTCGACCTGAGCCCCCGGGACGTCTTCGAGCACCGCACCCCCGCGGGCCTCGCGGCCGTGGCCAGGACGGTCCCCGTCACGGCCACCACGGAGAGCACCCCCGCGACCGCCACGGGCACGGGTACGGCCGGGTTCGAGCTCAGCGCGGATGAGCACGCGCGGGTGCGGCGGCTCGGCGGTGGTTCCGTGGAGGACGTCTGGCCGCTGGCGCCGCTCCAGGAGGGCCTGTTCTTCCACTCGACGTACGACGACGACGCCCTCGACGTCTACACCGTGCACGAGTCCTTCGACTTCGCCACCAGCGTCGACGCCGGCCGCCTGCGCGCCGCGACCAGGGCGCTGCTGGCCCGCAACCCCAGCCTGCGCGCCGGTTTCACCAGCGACGGGCTGCGCAGGCCGGTGCAGTTCATCGTCGGCGACCCCGAGGTCCCGCTCGAAGAGGCCGACCTGTCGGACCTCCCCGCCGCCGAGCAGGACGCGCGGCTGCGCGAGCTGATGGACGCCGAGCGCACCCGCAGGTTCGACCTGGACAGCCCGCCGCTCTTCCGGATGCTGCTGATCCGGCTCGGCGAGGCCAGGGGCGACCGGCTCGTCATCGGCCGGCACCTGCTGCTGTGGGACGGCTGGTCCGCCTGGCTTTTCCTCGACCAGCTCTTCGCCCTGTACGAGACGGGCGGCGACGAGCGCGGGCTGCCCCGCCCCGGCTCGTACCGCGACTACCTGACCTGGCTGGAGGGCCAGGACGACGAGATCGCCACCCGCGCCTGGCGCGCCGCGCTCACCGGCCTGGACGAGGCCACCCTGCTCGCGGCCACCGCCGGCCAGGCCCCGCGCCCCGTCATCCCGGAGAGCCTGGACGCCGTCCTTTCGGCGGAGCTGGGGAACCGGATGCGCGACGCCGCCCGCCGCCGGGGGCTGACCCTGAACACGCTGCTCAACACCGCCTGGGGCCTGGTGCTGGCCGCCGCGACCGGACGTACCGACGTCGTCTTCGGCACGACGGTCGCGGGCCGTCCGAGCGAGGTGCCGGACGTCGAGAACGTCATCGGCATGTTCCTCAACACCGTCCCCGCCCGCATCGCCTTCGACCCGGCCGAGCCCGTGCTGGACCTGCTGCGGCGCGTCCAGGGCGAGCGCCTGGCCCTCATGCCGTACGAGTACCTGGGACTCGGCGTGCTGCAGGCCGAGACCGGCCACCGGCAACTGTTCGACACCCTCTTCGTGCTGCGCGACAGCGACACCGAGGAGCGGCTGGCGGAGCTTTCCGACCGGCACGGAGCCACCGCCGTCGCCAACGTGGACGCCACCCACTACCCCGTCAACATCATCGTGACGCCGGGGGAGCGCATCCGGGTCACCCTCGCGCACCGGCCCGACGTCGTCGACCGCCCGCGAGCCCAGGCGCTGCTGGACCGCTTCACCCTGCTGCTGGAACGGCTGGTGAGCGACCTGGACGCGCCCGCCGGTCGCCTCGACCACCTGTTGCCCGCCGAGCGCGCCGAGCTTGAGCGGGAACGGGCCGCCGGACGCGTGCCCGTACCGCAGGAGACCATCGCCGACCTGCTCGCCGCCCAGTCCGTCCGCACCCCGGAGGCCACGGCGCTGGTCTTCGGCGGCCGGAGCGTCACCTACGCCGACCTGGACGCCCGCGTCAACCGCGTGGCGCGGCTGCTGCTCGCGCGCGGCGCGGCGCCCGAGAAGATCGTCGCGCTGGCCCTGCCCCGCTCCATCGACATGGTGGTCGCGCTGTTCGCCGTACTGCGCACGGGCGCGGCCTACCTGCCGCTGGAGCTGGACTACCCGGACGACCGGCTCACGATGATGCTCGACGACGCCCGCCCGGCCCTGCTGCTGACCACCGCCGCCGTGTCGCCCCGGCTGGAGGCCGGCGTCCCGGACGTCCCCCGCGTACGGCTGGACGACCCGGAGGTGACCGCCGAGTTGGCCGGGCTCTCCGGCGACCCGGTCACCGAGTCCGACCGTCCCCGCTTCAGCCTGGAGCACCCGGCGTACGTCATCTACACCTCCGGTTCCACGGGGCGTCCCAAGGGGGTCGTCACGCCGTACCGGGGGCTGACGAACATGCGGCTCAACCACCAGAAGGAGATCTTCGCCCCGGCCATCGCCTCGGCGGGCGGGCGCCGGCTGCGCATCGCGCACACGGTGTCGTTCGCCTTCGACATGTCGTGGGAGGAACTGCTCTGGCTGGTCGAGGGGCACGAGGTCCACGTCTGCGACGAGGAGCTGCGGCGTGACGCCGAGACCCTGGTCGCCTACTGCGAGACCCACCGCGTGGACGTCGTCAACGTCACCCCCACCTACGCCCACCTGCTGATCGAGGAGGGGCTCCTCGACGGGCACCGCCCGCCGCTGGTGCTGCTCGGAGGCGAGGCGGTGTCCGAGACGGTATGGAGCCGGCTCCGCGACACCGAGGGGACCTACGGCTACAACCTCTACGGCCCCACCGAGTACACGATCAACACCCTCGGGGGCGGCACGGACGACAGCCCCACCCCCACCGTCGGACGTCCCATCCGGGGCACCCGCGCCCACATCCTGGACGCCTGGCTGCGCCCGGTCCCCGTCGGCGTTCCCGGGGAGCTGTACATCGCGGGCATCGGCCTCGCCCGCGGCTACCTCGACAGGCCGGAGCTGACCGCCGAACGCTTCGTCGCCGACCCGTACGGCGAGCCGGGCGAGCGCATGTACCGTACGGGCGACCTGGTGCGCCGCAACGCCGACGGGAACATCGACTTCCTCGGCCGCACCGACGACCAGGTGAAGATCCGCGGCTACCGGGTCGAGCTGGGCGAGATCGAGACCGCCCTCGCGCAGCACCCGGAGGTCGCGCAGGCCGCCGTCATCGCCCGCGACGACCCCTCCGCGCCCGGCGCGCAGCGTCTGGTCGGGTACGTCGTGCCGGCCGAGCGCACCGGGGAGGAACGGGAGTCCGCGGAGCGGGAGTGGATCGGCGAGTGGCAGGAGATCTACTCCGACGAGTACGAGCAGATCAGCACGGCCGTCTTCACCGAGGACTTCGCGGGCTGGGACAGCAGTTACGACGGGCTGCCCATCCCGCTCGACCACATGCGCGAGTGGCGCGAGCAGACCGTCGCCCGCATTCGGGAGCTGCGCCCGCGCCGGATCCTGGAGATCGGGGTCGGCTCCGGGCTGCTGCTGTCGCGGCTCGCGCCCGAGGCGGAGGCGTACTGGGCGACGGACTTCGCCGCGCCGGTGATCCGCAAGATCGGCGAGGACCTGCGGCGCGACCCCGAGCTGGCGGCGAAGGTCGAGCTGCGCTGCCAGTCGGCGCACGTGACCGAGGGGCTGCCCGCCGGCTACTTCGACACGGTCGTCATCAACTCCGTCATCCAGTACTTCCCGAGCGTCGGCCACCTGACGGAGGTGATCCGGGGCGCCATGGGGCTGCTGGTGCCCGGCGGCGCCCTGTTCGTCGGCGACGTACGCAACCTGCGGCTCGCCCGCCCCTTCCACACCGGCATCCACCTGACCCGCTCAGGCAGGGACGCCGACGCGCGCGTCAAGGCGGCCGTCGAGCGGGGGATCGCGCTGGAGAAGGAACTCCTCGTCGACCCCGACTACTTCACCACCCTCGGGTTCGGCGTCGACCTTCGCACCAAGCGCGGGCGCCACCACAACGAGCTGACCCGCTACCGCTACGACGCCGTCCTCTACAACGGCGAGCCCGACACCCGCCTCGGCGACGAGCCGACACTGACCTGGGCGGACGCGCTCGCCGCCACGGCCGGGGAGGACCTGGCCGCAGGGCCCGACGCCAAGGCCGGGCAGGAGCCGGGGGCATGGGCCGGTGAGATCGTGCGTCGTCTGCGGGGTGAGCGGGCGGAGCGGTTGCGGGTGAGCGGGGTTCCCGATGCCCGTGCGGCCAGCGAGCGGGGTGCCGTGGTGGCCGGCGGGGTCGAGCCCGAGGACCTTCACGCGCTCGCCGCGAGGGAGGGCTACCGGGTCCTCACCACCTGGTCGCGCGAGCCGGGCACCTACGACGCCGTCTTCGTGCGGGGAGGGTTCCGGGTCACCGAGGGCCTCTACCTGCCAGGCGGCGGCACACCTCCGTACGCCAACACCCCCGCCTCGGCGGGAGGCGCGAGCGGCCTGGTGCGGCGGCTGCGGGAGGATCTCCGGCTGCGGCTGCCCGACTACATGGTCCCGGCGGCCTTCGTCACCCTCGACCGGCTGCCCATGAACGACAACGGCAAGCTCGACGTGCGCGCGCTGCCCGAGGCCGAAGCGCCGGTGCCGCTCGCCGGGGGACGCGGGCCGAGGACGCCGCGGGAAGAGGTGCTCTGCCGCCTGTTCGCCGAGGTCCTTGGCCTGCCGGCGGTGGGTGCCGAGGACGACTTCTTCGAACTCGGCGGCCATTCGCTGCTCGCCACCCGGCTCGTCAGCCGGGCGCGCACGGAGCTGGGCGCCGAACTCGCCATCCGCGACCTGTTCGAGGCCCCGGCGCCCGCCCTGCTGGCCGAGCGCGTGGACGCCGGCCGCCCGGCCCGTACGGCCGTGGAGCCGGTGACGGACCGCCCCGAGCGGGTCCCGGTGTCCCCGGCGCAGCGGCGGCTGTGGCTGGCCGAACGGCTCAGCGGCGGCGACGCATACCACTTCCCGCTGGTCTTCCGGCTGCGCGGCGCGCTGGACACCGACGCCCTCCGCCAGGCGCTGCGCGACGTGGTGACCCGCCACGAGGTCCTGCGCACCGTCTTCCCCGAGTACGAGAACCCGCGCACCGCACCCACCACCGAGGAGACCCCGGCGGGCGAGGCGGGGCCGTACCGGCTGGACATGGCCGTCGAGGAGGGCGGGCCGTACCAGCGGGTCCTTCCGGCCGAGGAGGCCGAGCCGTTCTTCGGCGTCGAGGAGTGCTCGGCGGATCGGGTGGAGGGGAGGATCAGGGACGCGGTCGCCCGGCCGTTCGAGCTGAGCAGTGAGATCCCGTTGCGGGCCGAGGTGTTCCGGGTCGGGCCGGACGACCACGTGGTGGCGATCGTGCTGCACCACATCACCACCGACGAGTGGTCCGACCGTCCGTTCCTCACCGACCTGGGCACCGCCTACCGGGCGCGTCGCGAGGGTCGCGCTCCCGAGTGGGCGCCGCCGCCGGTGCAGTACGCCGACTACACGCTCTGGCAGCGGCGGCTGCTCGGCGACCCGGCCGACCCGCACAGCGAGGGCGCGCGCCAGCTCGCCTTCTGGGCCGCGACGCTGGCCGGCCTGCCGGAGGAGATCCCGCTGCCGCTGGACCGTCCTCGCCCTGCCAAGCCGACCGGCCGAGGCGGCCTGGTGCGCGCGGAGCTCCCCACGGGCACCGCCCGCGCCCTGCGCGCCCTGTGCGCCGAGACCGGCACCAGCATGTTCATGCTGCTCCAGGCCGCGGTCGCCACCCTGCTGCACCGGATGGGCGCGGGCACCGACATCCCGCTGGGCGCCCCGATCGCCGGGCGTACGGACAGTGCCCTGGACGACCTCGTCGGCTTCTTCGTCAACACCCTGGTGCTGCGCGCCGACCTGTCCGGCGACCCGACCTTCACCGAGCTCCTCGGCAGGGTCAAGAACGCCGACCTGGCCGCCTTCGAGCACCAGGACCTGCCGTTCGAGCAGGTGGTGGAGGCGCTCAATCCGCCGCGCGTGCCGGGACGCAACCCGCTGTTCCAGGTCATGCTGGGCTACCACTACCGCCCGGACGGCGATCCCGAGGTGCTGGGCCTGCCCACCGAATGGTGGCCGACCCGCATCGAGACCGCCAAGTTCGACCTGGACTTCACCTTCGTCGACCACGCCGGCGAGGACCGGGTCACCCTGCTGCTGGAGTACGCCGAGGACCTCGCCGACGCGGGGACGGCCCGGGCGATGGCCGACCGCGCCGTCTCGCTGCTGGGCGCCCTCGCCGCCGACCCGGACGGGCCGGTCAGCCGGCTGCCCGCACTGACCGATCAGGAGCGCCGGGCTTCCCTGGGCGCGTGGAACGACACCGCGCGGCCGGTGGAGCGGCGTACGGTCCCCGAGCTGTTCGCCGAGGCGGCCCGCACCCGGCGGGACCAGGTCGCCCTGGTCACCGATGGCCGCAGCCTGACCTTCGGCGAGCTGTCCGCCGAGGTCGACCGCATCGCCCGGCTGCTGCCCCGGCACGGCGTGACGCCGGGGAGCGTGGTGGGGCTGGCCCTTCCCCGGGCCGACATGGTGCCGGCCATCCTCGGAGTGCTGACCGCGGGCGCCGCCTACCTCCCGCTCGACCCCGGCTACCCGGCCGAACGCCTTGCGTACATGCTCGACGACGCGGCCCCGGTCCGCGTGCTCACCACCACGGCCATCGCTCCCGTCCTGCCCGCCGGGCGGGCCGGCCTGCTCCTCCTCGACGCCCCGCACCCGGCCACCGACGAGGACGGCCGTTCCGGTGACGGCCCGGACACGGCCGCCTACCCGGACGGCCGTTCCGGGGATGGTGCGACGGTACCCGTCACCGGGCTGGACGCGGTCGCGTATGTGATCTATACCTCCGGGTCCACCGGCAGGCCCAAGGGGGTGCTCGGGACGCATCGCGGGCTGAGCAACCTGTTCGGCGCGCACCGCGAGGATCTCATCGAGCCCGCCGCCCGCGCCGCCGGGCGCGAGGCGCTGCGCGCGGTACACGCCGCGTCGTTCAGCTTCGACGGCTCCTGGGAGCCGATGCTCTGGCTGCTGGCCGGGCACGAGCTGCACGTCGTCGGCGAGACCACCATGACCGACCCGGCCGCCCTGCTCGCCTACCTGGCCGGCCAGAGCATCGACTTCGTCGACCTCACCCCCACCTACCTGCAGGAACTGGTCCACCACGGCTTCCTCGACCCCGGTCGCCGACGTCCAGGAGTGATCGCGGTGGGCGGCGAGGCCACCCCCGCCCCGCTCTGGGACCGGCTGTGCGCGCTGCCGGAGACGGTGGCGCACGACCTGTACGGCCCGACCGAGTGCGCCGTCGACGCCTACGGCTGGCACGGCCCGAGCCCGGACAGTCCGGAGCCCTGGGCGGCGCCGCTCGCCAACACCCGCGCCCGCGTGCTCGACGAAGACCTGCGACCGGTCCCCGCCGGAGTGCCGGGCGAGCTCTACCTGTCGGGCGAGGGACTGGCCCTCGGCTACCTCGGCCGTCCCGGGCTGACCGCCGAGCGGTTCGTCGCCGACCCCTTCGGGACGCCGGGCGGCCGCATGTACCGGACCGGCGACCTGGTGAGGCGGCGCGCGGACGGCACCCTGGCGTTCCTCGGCCGGGCCGACGACCAGGTCAAGCTGCGCGGCTTCCGCATCGAGCCGGGCGAGATCGAAGCGGTGCTCCGCGCCCACCCCGACGTGGCGCAGGCAGCCGTGACGATCCGCGAGGACACCCCCGGCGCTCGGCGGCTGGTCGCGTACGCGGTCCCGTCGTCCGGGCGGGGAATCGACCCCGGCGCGCTGCGGGCGCACGTCGCGACCGCGCTGCCCGAGCACATGGTCCCGGCGGCCTTCGTGGAGCTGCCCGCCCTGCCGAGGTCGATCAGCGGGAAGCTGGACCGCCACGCGCTGCCCGTCCCCGACGCGGCCGCAGCCACGTCCGGGCGGCGTCCCCGCGACGCCCGCGAGGAGATCCTCTGCGAGCTGTTCGCCGCGGTGCTGGGGATCGAGCGCCTGGGCGTGGACGACGACTTCTTCGCGCTCGGCGGCCACTCGCTGCTGGCGATGCGGCTGATCAGCCGCGTCCGTACGGCGCTCGACGCGGAGGTGAGCCTTCGCGCGATCTTCGAGGCGCCCACCGTCGCCCGGCTCGCGGGACGGCTGCGCGAGGCGCGGGACGGCACGCCCGCACTGGTCCCCGCGCCCCGCACGGAGCCGCTGCCGCTGTCCTTCGCCCAGCAGCGGCTGTGGGTGCTGTACCGGCTGGAGGGCCCGAGCGCCACCTACAACATCCCCATGGCCTGGCGGCTGTCGGGCGACCTCGACACCGGCGCCCTCCGCGACGCCGTACAGGACGTGATGGCCAGGCACGAGAGCCTGCGCACGGTGTTCCCCGAGCGGGACGGACGCGCCCACCAGCTCGTCCTCGACCCCGGAGAGGTCCCCGTCGTCACCCGGTTCGAGCGGGTCGCGAAGGACGAGCTTCCCGGCAGGCTGGCCGAGGCGGCGGGGCACGGCTTCGAGCTCGACCGCGAGCCGCCGCTGCGCGCCCAGGTGTTCGAGGTGGCCCCGAAGGAGCACGTGCTCCTCCTGGTCGTCCACCACATCGCCGGCGACGAGTGGTCGGACCGGCCCCTGTGGTACGACCTGTCCACCGCCTACCGGGCCCGCCGCGAGGGCCGGGCGCCTGGGTGGGCCCCTTTGCCCGTCCAGTACGGCGACTACACCCTCTGGCACCGCGACGTGCTCGGGGACGGCGGCGACTCCGGCAGCCTGGAGGCGCGCCAGCTCGGCTTCTGGCGTCAGGCGCTCGCGGGGCTGCCGGAGGAGCTGGCGCTCCCGGCGGACCGGCCGCGTCCGAAGGAGAGCAGCCACCTCGGCGGGGCGGTCGGCCTGTCGCTGCCCCCCGAGCTGGAGCGCGGCCTGCGCGGGCTCGCCCGCGCCCACGGCGTCAGCATGTTCATGGTCGCCCAGGCGGCCGTGGCCGCGCTGCTGCACCGGCTGGGAGCGGGGGAGGACATCCCCCTCGGCGCGCCGATCTCCGGACGTACAGACGAGAGCCTGGAGGATTTGGTCGGGTTCTTCGTCAACTCCCTCGTGCTGCGCACCGACCTGTCGGGCGCGCCGACCTTCGGCGAGCTGCTGGGGCGGGTGCGTGACACCGATCTGGCCGCCTATGAGCACCAGGACCTGCCGTTCGAGCGGCTGGTGGAGGCGATCAACCCCACCCGCTCGCTCGCCAGGCACCCGCTGTTCCAGGTGATGGTGGTCTACCTGACCGACCAGGGCGGCGCCCCCGGCTTCCCCGGGCTCGACGCCCGGCCGGAGCCGCTCGGCCAGGAGACCGCGAAGTTCGACCTGAGCTTCGACTTCATCGAGCGCGGCGACGGCGAGGGCATTCAGGGCTGGATCGAGTTCAGCGCCGACCTGTTCGACCGTGACACGGTCGAGAGCGTCGCGGAACGGCTCGTACGCCTGCTGGAGCAGGTCGTCGCCGACCCGGGCCTCCGGGTGCGGGACCTGGAGATCATGGACGAGCGGGAGCGCCGGCTCGTCGCCTGCGAGTGGAACGCCACCGCGCGGGCGGTGGAGGCCACCACTCTTCCCGAGCTGTTCCGCGCCCAGGTGGCACGGACGCCCGACGCGCTCGCCCTGGTCTGCGGCGACGAGCGGCTGACCTACGCGGAGCTGGACGCCCGGGTCGAGCGCGCGGCGCGGGCGCTCGCCGCGATGGGGGCGGGTCCCGAGCGCACGGTGGCGGTGGCGCTGCCGCGCTCGTCCGAGCTGGTGGTCGCCCTGCTGGCGGTACACCGTGCGGGCGCGGCCTACCTGCCGCTGGACGCGGACTACCCGCGCGAGCGCGTCGAGTTCATGCTGGAGGACGCCCGCCCGGTCTGCGTGCTGCGCGACCGGCTGCCCGACGGCCCGATGGGCGAGCTGCCCGCGTCGTACGACCCCCGGCACCCCGCCTACGTGATCTACACCTCCGGGTCGACCGGCCGGCCGAAGGGCGTGGTGGTGCCGCACGAGGGCATCGTCAACCGCCTGCTGTGGATGCAGGACGAGTACGGCCTGACCGCGTCGGACCGCGTGCTGCAGAAGACGCCGTCCAGCTTCGACGTGTCGGTCTGGGAGTTCTTCTGGCCGCTGGTCACCGGGGCGGCGCTGGTGGTAGCGAGGCCGGAGGGCCACAAGGACCCGGCGTACATGGCAGGGCTGATCCAGGACGAGCGGGTCACCACGGTGCACTTCGTGCCCTCGATGCTGCGGGCGTTCCTGGAAGATCCGGGCGCGGCGGGGTGCTCGGGGCTGCGCCGGGTGATGTGCAGCGGCGAGGCGCTGCCCGCCGACCTGGCCTCCCGCTTCCACGCCGTGCTCCCCGCGGAGCTGCACAACCTGTACGGGCCCACCGAGGCGTCCGTCGACGTCACCGCCATCCAGGTCCTGCCCGGGGCGCGGGCCGTGCCGATCGGACGGCCGGTGTGGAACACGCGGGCGTACGTGCTGGACGCCGCCCTGCGCCCGGTGCCGCCTGGGGTGCCGGGAGAGCTGTACCTGGCGGGCGTCCAGCTCGCCCGGGGGTACCTCGGCCGTCCCGGCCTGACCGGGGAGCGGTTCGTCGCCGACCCGCACGGGCCGTCGGGGGCGCGCATGTACCGGACGGGAGACCTCGCGCGCTGGAGCCGTGACGGGTCGCTGGAATTCCTCGGGAGGGCCGACGACCAGGTCAAGATCCGGGGGTTCCGGATCGAGCTGGGCGAGATCGAGGCGGTCCTGTCCCGCCACGAGTCGGTGGCCCACGCCGTGGTGGTCGCCCGCGACCAGCACCTCATCGCCTACCTCACCCCGGCCTCCACCTCTCCGAGCCCGGCCCTGGCGGGGCTCGGCGACCTGCCCGCCGGTCCCGCGGCCTCCGGTCGTCAGGTCGGTTCTCCTCCGGCGGTGCCGAGCGCCGCGGCCCTGCGGGAGCATGCCGGGGCCGTGTTGCCCGAGTACATGGTTCCTGCGGGTTTCGTCGTGCTGGACGCCCTTCCGCTCACCCCGAACGGCAAGCTCGACCGCAAGGCCCTGCCGGCGTTCGACTTCGCGGCCGAGGTGACCGGCACGCTTCCGCGAACCCCGCGCGAGGAACTGCTCTGCGAGCTGTTCGCCGGCGTGCTCGGCCTCGAACGCGTCGGCGCCGAGGACGACTTCTTCACCCTCGGCGGTGACAGCATCGTCGCCATGCAACTGGTCAGCCGGGCACGGGTCGAGCGCGGCCTGCGGATCGGTGCCGGCGAGCAGCGCGGCCCGGT
>NZ_JBEZFH010000077.1:0-31397 GCF_040649355.1 Sphaerisporangium sp. NPDC049002
TCCCGTTCTCCTGCTGCTTTCGCCAGTGCTCGATGTGGGAGTGATACAGCTTTTCCTTGCGCATCAGCGCGCCACGTTCGGGGCTGCCCTCGGGCAGTGCGTCATAGGCCGCCAAGATCCGCGCCTTGTAGGCGGCGGTGAAGGTCCGGCGCACCGGCCGGCGCACCCGATCGTCGGTCACCAGACCATCCTGCCCCCTCATGGCGGCCTGGTCTGCGAGGGTCATCGTCACTGTCTCGATCGTCCTGTCTAGCTCTGTTTCACATCATGAGGACTCATTCGTCCTATGTCTCACAAGAGTCTGACAGAGAGGGGCAGGCTCGGGCATCCTTGCCGAGCCCAAGACCGAAGGGGGACTGGGCGACCGGCAGGCATTTCATGCGCTCATGCTGCTGATCCGGACCGGTCGCCGGATGAACGAGGTCCTGATGATGGACTTCGATCCGCTGCTGCCACTGATCACGGTAGGCCAGCAGGACGGTAAGGAAGCGGACGGCTTCGTTGCCCGGCTGAGGTATCAGCAGACGAAGATCACCAGCGGGGATCCGCCGACCATCCCAGTGGACCAGGAGATCGTCGACATCATCCGCCTGCAGCAGCAATGGGCCCGCGAGTTCATCGTCTCCCATGGCGCTCCGGAAGGCGCCACGCCGCGTTACCTCTTCTTGCAGACCAGGAACAACCGCCTCGGGCTGAGGCCCTATGCCTCGGCCACGTTCCACGTCCGGCTCGGTGTGCTGACCCGGAAGCTGGCGATCACCGACAGTGTCGGCCGCCCGGTCAGAGTCTCCAAGACCCACACCTTCCGGCACACGCGGGCAACCGACCTGATCAACGCCGGAGTTCCGGTTCACGTCGTGATGCGCTATCTAGGCCATCTGACCCCGGCCATGACCATGCACTACGCGAAAACCCTCGCGATCACCGCCGAACGCGAGTTCCTGCGCTACAAGAAGGTCACCGCCGACGGCAGGACGGCAGCCCTGGACCCGAGCGACCTTTATGACCTCCTGCACCTGGACCAGCGCGCCGACCGCGTACTCCCGAACGGCTGGTGCATGCTGCCGCCCAAACAGGTCTGCTCGAAGGGAAACGCGTGCCTCACCTGCGACAAGTTCGTCACCGACGCCAGCCACCGTGACGAACTCGCACGCCAGCTCGCCCAGACCGAAGAACTGGTCGCCCGTCGCCAGGCACAGTTCACCGCTCGCTACGGCCAGCCCATGGAGGAGGACAACGTGTGGCTCGCCGGACGTCTGAGCGAGACCCAGGCCCTGCGCAAGGTCCTGATCACGCTCGATCAGATCGGCGTGCGCGACGGCGGGAAGCTTCGTGCCGTACGCGGAGCCGGCGCAGCCGACCGAGCACAACTGCCCGCATCGCCATCGAAGGAACCGACGACATGAGCTCACTGCCCGATCACCTGCGCCAGGCCGTCCGGGCGCGCACCGACAACGCCGAGAAACGTGCCCGTGCCGCCCTGGCCCAGATGACCCAGAGCGGCGAGTCGATCAGCTTCGCCTCCCTCGCGCGCAAAGCCGGCGTGAGCACCGACTTCCTCTACAGGCACCACGAACTCCGCCCCCTGATCGAGCGGCACCGCGCAAAGGCCGGTCCAGCGCCCAGCCGCCCTCTCCCCTTGGACGAGACCTCGTCGACGTCAGCCGCCGTGCGCGCACTGAGCGCACGACTCAGCCAGCAACAGCGGATCCACCGGGAAGAGGTCGCCCTGCTCCGGAAGTCATTGGAGATCGCACAGGGCGAGAACCTTGAACTCCGCCGCCGGCTCGCACGATATGAGATGACCTGAGCGCAACATCAGTGGCATCGGTTACGACAGTTCGATGACCTAAAGGAGATCCCAGGTTCCTGGACTCACCAGGCCATGTTGTTATGGGGCAGCGAATTTCGGAAATCCGAAAACGTGTGAACTGCTTAGGCCATTAGGTCGCGTGCAGTCTACGCGGACTGCCTTGGTGCGAGTTGACTACCTTCTCGGTCAACCTCACGGTGCCCTCGCCAGACCACCGAGCTTTGGATCGCCGGCGCGATGTACGTGGTCTCCACGATGGTCGAACCTTAATGCTAATGATAAAGGGCGCCGAATTTTTTCTTGCTTCCTTTCCGCTCTTCGGTCGGATGTGTGCGATCAACTCATGACCAGGAGATCGAGCCTATTGTGATCTAGGGCACACTGGTTGAGTTTTCGTGCCGCTGCGTACAGTGATCTTGCCTGATTAGGTGGCCATTTCTTCTGTGTGGTGAATGCTTGACCGGTCGATCGAGAATCCCGGCGACGTGATTTCTTGCTTGATCTTTCTGGTCAAGCTGAAGGTTCGCTGTGTAACTTGACTCTGTCCTTACCCCCTTCTTCAAGGAAGTCAATGACGTATTCTCGAAGGCTGGCGTTAGCATGCGCACTAAGCGCTGGGGCTGTTCTTGCTGCCACTACGGCGGCTTACGCCTCGCCTACCCCTCAGCCCTCCCCGTCCGTGACATCGACCGGCGCTGAGCGAATGGTCGTCGACCGTACGGAAACCTCTACCGCCTACAAGCTGGCGGACGGCAAGATCCTCACCGAGCTGCACGCTGGACCGATCCGCGTCAAGCAGGCCGATGGCAGCTGGGCCGATATCGATACCCACCTCGTCGCCGACGGTCCACCTTGCGACCCAAGGTGGCAACGAGCGACGTGCGCTTCTCTGCAGGAGGGGCCGGTCCCTTCGCCCAGGTAGAGCAGCCTTCCGGTGCGGTGTTGGAGCTCGGCTGGGCCGGTCAGCTCCCAAAGCCGGAAATCGACGGCAGCAGGGCCATCTACCGCGGCGTGGTCGCTGATGGTGCCGGAGATCTGGTGGCCACCGCATTGCCCACCGGTCTGCGCTTCGACGTCGTGCTCAACCGCCGTCCCACTGGACCGGTCGAGATCAAGGTCCCGGTCACCGGCAAGGGACTGGAGGTCAGCAAGGAGAAGGGCAGTCGGTTGACGGTCAAGGAGGGCGACAAGGTCGTCGCCGTCTCCTCCACCCCGGTCATGTACGACGCCACCTCCCCACTCGCCGCCCACAGCAGAAAAAGCCAGCAGTTCCGCACACTGCAAGGCGGCCAGGAGCGCGTCGGTGACATTGCCACTGAAGTGGCCGCCAGTGGCGAGGGCAAGACCCTGATCCTCAAGCCGTCGACCGAGTTTCTCGCCAACCCAGCCACGGCCTACCCTGTCACCGTCGACCCCTCCGTCGTGCTGCCGCTCAACGATGACACCGACGTCAACAGCGCCTTCGACGGCAACAACGTCTCTGGTGAGTACCTGAAAGCCGGCACCGAGACCGACGGTGAGAAAGCCCGTACCTACCTGCGCTTCGACACCCGAGGTCTGAAGACCCCGACCAATGCGGTGCTTAAGCTCACCAACATCGATGCCCCCAGCTGTGGTCCCACAGTCTCGGCCGGCATTCAGGTCCGTCGCATCACCAGCCACTGGGATGCCACCACCCAGACCTGGACTCCGCAGCCCAGCAATACCACCGAGGACGCCGTCATCTCCACCGAAGGCTCCCAGCTCGGCTCTTGCGGCAGCGGCACCATGACCTGGAACGTCACCCCCATCGTGGCTAAATGGGCCGCCGGCACACCCAACCACGGGTTCGTCCTCCAGTCCCCCACAGAAGCCAAGCAGGCCAACTACCGCATCTTCGCCTCAGCTGAGAACACCGACGGACTGGCCGCCCCCATCCTGCAAGTCACCTCCGATGAGGTAATCACCCCCGGAGAAGGCGATGACCCCGCCGACCCCGGCCCTGCGGACTTCAAGCCTGGCCACGTCGAGCCCCTGACCGGCAACTGGATCACCTCGGCGATCGACCTGACCGACGATGGGCTCATGGTCACGCGCAACCACACTGCCGGGCAACGAGTCGACGCCGTCCGAGACAACGAAGCGGTCCTTGGACCGAACTGGCAGCTGGAGCCTCTAGGTGGCGTACTGGGCAACAGGCTCAAGGACTTCACGGCCAACGGCTACATCGAGATCGCCCTCAACATCGGCACCGAGCACTATCGATTCCAGCTCAACCCGGACGGCACCTACACCTCCACGGACGGGGGTGGCACCTTGGTGAAGAATGCCGACGGCACCTTCACCCAGACCCTGGAAAGCGCCGATCTTGTCTACACCTGGACCAAGGTCGGCCAGGAGTACTTGGTCACCGCTGTTGGAGGCAAGGACAGCGGCAAGCAGCTCATCGAGTACGAAACCACCGGACGGTTCACGCGCATCATCTCTCCGCCCACGCCGGACTCCAATTGCGTGAGTGCTCCTGCCGCATGTTCCACAGCAACATTCCAGTACGCCACCACGACAACCGCAACATCCTCCACACTCGGTGACGTCGCAGGCCAACTCAAAACGATCAGCTATGACGCTGCCGGCGATACCGCAGCAGTCACAGCTGTTTCCTACAAGTACGACTCCGCCAAGCGCCTCCGTCAGGTAGAGGACAGCCGTCAAGCCGACGGTGATCCTGTCCGCCGGTCTACTTACGCCTACGATGTCCAGGGCAACATCACAAGCTTGACCACCGCCGAGGACGGAACCTGGACACTCACCTACTCGGCGCCTGGCAAGATGACGAGCGCCACCGCAGCCGCAGGGTTCGCCGTCGCAGCCACATCGTGTCCGGCACCCAGCGCCGCTGACTACATGCTCTACGGCAGGTGTCAGGTCCGGGTGGACGTTCTAAAGGGTGCCGGATACGATTTCCGCACGCCCCTCTGGAAGGGTACCTACACAGGTGGCTCAGTCATGGGTATCACCAACGATGGCTGCAGTAGCGTTCCGAATAAGCCTTATGACTGGGTTAGCTTCAAGGCCGCCTGCGACTCACACGACTACGGTTATGGCCTGATTCGAAACAAGATGAACGGCGAGGCCAATGGCCTACCCAAGTCGAAGCGTGCTGCTGTTGATGCCGTCTTCTACACCATCCTCAAGGAACGCATCTGTGCCAAAATGACGGGAACGTGGAGAAACTCTAGAGGTTACCCAATTTCCAAAAAGGTCTCATGCCTGGACTCTGCTCGCATGTACTACAACGGCGTGCGAGCGTTTGGCGGCTCGGCATTATAATCAATGGGGCTGGCCCGGATGTGCTCTACGCATCCGGGCCAGCCCCAACCTTTGTAACAGAAAGGGAGTGCTCAATGATTCGCTTTGCGCGTCAACGGCGCGAACTCTCGTTAAGTCTTATCGCGCTACCATATGCTCTAGCTGTATGCACGCTCACATGGCTCACTATCGAAAACCATCTGGGCGACCAAATGTATGGCGCAATTGTTATGACACTCATCGCCCTTCCTGTTTCTATTATTCAAATACCGATCAATTATTGGCTCCGAGAAGCAGTTAATGTCACGTACGGCTGGGAATATCCCGTGCTGGCATGGCCTGGGGTCGTGACGGCTATTATCCTCGCGATCCTGCTACTCCGTCAGCACACCACTGGTCGAATCCTGGGCTGGTTCCTAGCTGGATGCATCATCCTGACCGGACTGGCGATTACCTTCGACCAATGGGCGCCACGCCACCCATACGGGTGGCCGTTCCTGGTGTACGGACTCGTCATGATCATAGGTCTATTGGGCAGCGGCACCAAGACTCGGGACGCCATCCCCGGCCGCGATGTCACCTGAAACGATCAACAAGGCCTTGTGGCGCTCGTGTGGCTCCCACTGCGACACCTCGGTCGACGCTGATCGAAGTGATTGTGCCGAGGGGCACGTCCTGGCCAATGTCAACGTGGGGCCTGGAGACGTCATCTCCAGGCCCCGCCGTATCCATTCAACTCGTCCTGATGTGTTGCGACGCTCTGGCGCTCCCCGGAGTTCGTACCCGCGCTCACCCCTGAGACGCATCAGCTCAGTGCATGTCGGCACCATGCCGTTGACAGCCTGACCTGCCATTTCAATTCCCTCTAGGTGTCACGGGCGCGGATACCATGTGGTCGATGTCCACGTCGGAGGCGGCGGTCCAGGTGGCGCCGTCGTACGGGGAGGTCCACCTGCCCGAGGTGGCGGCGCAACTGGAGTTGGTCACCACCCCGGAGCCGTCGCGCTTGAGCACCGTCTCCCGGGTGTTGCAGGCGCCCGAGATGGTGATCCAGTGCGGGAACAGGTCGCGGTTGTAGGTCCCGGAGTTCCTCTCGATGTCGACGGTGAGCGCGGCCGGCTCTGAGCTCGCCGTGCTCGCGGAGGGGATGTTCGGCGGGGTGAAGGCGTTGGCCGCGGTGCTCGTCGTCACTGTGGTGACGGCGAACGTGAGAGCGGTGGCCGTGGCGAGGAACGCGACTCGTCTCACGAGTCTCTCCTTCTGTCTCTGGACCGGGCTCAGGGGTGGCGCCAGGTCCAAGGGGGGTTGATGAGACAGATGGACCATTTCATCGCACAACATGTCGGGAAATATCAGGCTTTGCTGACACCAATCGGTCAAATTGGTTAGGAGATGCCGCTATCCACAGAGGGAATGGCGGCTACCAGGGGGAACACGGGCCCGGTGGCGGCCCACGGCGCCGCGCCCGGCCCGAACGCCCCGCGAACATCGGATGAACAGGGCGATATCCAGCACCCAGGGCACCACCCACGACCCCGGAAAGGGTGCCCGGACCTGCCGGAGGCCCGGCCGGCGAACCGGTCAGGCCTCCAGGTGAAGCGGGGGACTGCTCCTGATCAGTCGACGTCGACCCAGTTCAGCGTGCGGTCCACGGCCTTCTTCCAGCCGGTGTACCCCTCTGCGCGCTTCTCCTCCGCCCAGGTCGGCAGCCAGCGCCTGTCCTCGTTCCAGTTGCTCTTGAGCTCGTCGGTGGAGCTCCAGAAGCCGAGGGCGAGGCCCGCGGCGTACGCGGCGCCGAGCGCGGTGGTCTCGGCCACGACCGGCTTGGAGACCGGCACGCCGAGGATGTCGGCCTGGATCTGCATGCACAGGTCGTTGGCGGTGACGCCGCCGTCGACCCGCAGCACGTCGAGGTGGACGCCCGAGTCGTTCTGCATGGCCTCGACGACGTCCCGGGTCTGGTAACAGATCGCCTCCAGCGTGGCCCGGGCGATGTGCGCGTTGGTGTTGAACCGGGACAGCCCGACGATCGCGCCGCGCGCGTCGGACCGCCAGTACGGCGCGAACAGCCCGGAGAAGGCGGGCACGAAGTACACCCCTCCGTTGTCTTCCACCTGCCGGGCCAGCGACTCGCTCTGCGCGGCGCCCGAGATGATGCCGAGCTGGTCGCGCAGCCACTGGACGGCCGAGCCGGTCACGGCGATCGAGCCCTCCAGCGCGTACACCGGCTTGTCGTCGCCGAACTGGTAGCAGACGGTCGTCAGCAGGCCGTGCTTGGACCTGACCAGCTCGTTGCCGGTGTTGAGGAGCAGGAAGTTTCCGGTGCCGTAGGTGTTCTTGGCCTCGCCGACGCCGAAGCAGACCTGGCCGACGGTCGCCGCCTGCTGGTCGCCGAGGTCGCCGGAGAGCGGGACCTCCCCGCGAAGGGGCCCGCCGGCCCGCGTCAGGCCGTACAGGCCGGGGTGGGAGGACGGCTGGATCTCCGGCAGCATCTGGCGGGGGACGCCGAAGAACGACAGCAGCTCGTCGTCCCAGTCGAGCGTCTCCAGGTTCATCAGCATCGTCCGGCTGGCGTTGGTGGGGTCGGTGACGTGTACGCCGCCGTCTGTGCCGCCGGTGAGGTTCCACAGCAGCCAGGTGTCGGTGTTGCCGAAGACCGCCTCCCCCGCTTCGGCGGCCTCACGAACGCCGTCGACGTTGTCGAGGATCCACTTGATCTTGCCGCCGGAGAAGTACGTCGCCGGCGGCAGCCCGGCCTTGCGGCGGATGACCTCGCCCTTGCCCTCGCGCTCCAGCGCGCTGGCGATGCGGTCGGTCCGGGTGTCCTGCCAGACGATGGCGTTGTAGTACGGCCGTCCTGTTCTGCGGTTCCAGACCACGGTGGTCTCGCGCTGGTTGGTGACGCCGAGCGCGACGAGGTCGGACGCCGACAGGTTGGCCTTGCCGAGCGCGGTCTCGATGACCGCGCGGGTGCGCTCCCAGATCTCCACGGGGTTGTGCTCGACCCAGCCCGCCTGCGGGAGGATCTGCTCATGTTCGAGCTGGTGGCGGGCGATCTCGTTGCCGCCGTGATCGAAGATCATGAAGCGGGTGCTCGTCGTGCCCTGGTCGACCGCTCCAACGAAGTCAGCCATGAAATGTTGCCTCCTTTGTGCCCTGCGAATGTGCCGGCCGGCGCCTCAGACGACTTCCCTCTCGGCAGGGACGGTACCGGGCTCGGGCTCCGCCGTCGTGGGCAGGAAGCGGGCGACGAGCACCTGGTAGAGCCCTGCTCCCAGCACGCCTCCGATGATCGGCGCCACGATGGGCACCCAGAAGTAGAGGTTGCCGTACTGGTCGCGCCAGGCCGTGCCGTACCCGGTGAGGAACGAGGCGAGGCGGGGCCCGAAGTCGCGGGCGGGGTTGATGGCGTAGCCCGCGTTGGTGCCCCAGGCCATGCCGATCGCCACCACGATGAGGCCGACGACGAACGGCGCCAGGTTCGCGGCCGGGGAGTTGTTGCCGAGGTCGGTGACGGCGAGGACGAGGAACAGCAGGATCGCCGTGCCGATCACCTGGTCGCGGAAGGCCCCCCACTCGTGCACGGGGAGGGCGCCGTTGCCCGGCAGCGTGGAGAAGACGCCCTGGGTCTTGATCGTGTGACCGGGGTCGGCCATCGCGAGCACCTCGCTGTAGTTCCACCGCACCAGGAGCGCGGCGACGTAGGCCCCCGCGGTCTGGGCGAGCGAGTACGGCAGGACCTTGCGCCACGCGAAGCCCTTGAAGACGGCGAGGGCGACCGTGACGGCGGGGTTGAGGTGCGCGCCGCTGATCCTGCCCGCCGTGTAGACGCCGAGCGTGACGCCGAGTCCCCAGGCCCACGCGATGCTGTCGTGGCCGCCGACGCCGCCCGCGACCACCTGCGCCACGACCGCCGTGCCGAAGAGGATGAGGATCAACGTGCCCGCGAACTCCGCGGCCAGCTCACCGAGCAGGGTGGGGACTTCCCTCGGTCGGGCCATGTCTTCTCCTTACTCCGTCGCCGTGCGGCTCGCCGCGAGCCGCCGTACGACTCGCCGCGGCCGGAGGACCGTCGTCAGGGCGAAGACCGATCCCCACCGCCGGTCACCTGCGGGGTTTCGATCGGCACTGTTACCGTCTCCGCATGGATCACGGTTCCCGTTTATGAGGAGTTGACGCGGATTTTCCACAGCGAGATACCCGCACCGGTCAACCCTGGCCCGCGTCACGCGGCCGGCGTACCCGCCAGGGCCGCGTACCGCGATCGTCGTAGCGGCGTATTGTCCCCACGGACGAGGAAACACGCCCAGGTCACCCCTAACGTAGGGACGTGAGTCGTCTGACCAGGCTGCGCGACGCCATCCGCTCCCGCCCGTACGTGGTGGACACCGTCATCGCGGCCGTGACCTTCGCTGTGACGATCATGGCCCCGCAGGCCGGTCATCCCAGGGAGGCCCTGCCGCTGACCCCCGCCGGCGCGGTGCTGGGCGGGGTGATGTGCGCCGCCCTGGTGTTCCGGCGCGCGTGGCCCCGCGTGGTCGTGGCCGTGACCCTGGCCGCCCTCGTCGCCCACCTGGTCGTGGGCGCCACGCGCACCCCCCTCGACCTCATCCCGGCCATCGCGATCGCCACCATGGCCACCCACAGCCCGCGCCGCGCCGCGTGGAGGGTGGGGATGATCTCCGCGCTCGTTCTCGTCGCCGCGCGCGTCGCCTTCTCCGACGTGTCGTGGTACGGACCGGAGGTGGTCGGCCAGATCGCGTGGATCGGCATGGCGACGGCGGCGGGCGACTCGGTGCGCAGCCGCCGCGCGTACGTCGCCGCCGTCGAGGAGCGCGCGCGGAGGGCCGAGCAGACCCGTGAGGAGGAGGCCGAGCGGCGGGTGATGGAAGAGCGCCTGCGCATCGCCAGAGAGCTGCACGACGTGCTCGCCCACCACATCGCGCTGATCAACGTCCAGGCGCAGGTGGCCGCGCACGTGATGGACGACGAGCCCCGGCAGGCCCGCGAGGCGCTCGGCCACATCCGCCAGGCCGGCCGGGCCGCGCTCGACGAGCTGCGCACCACGGTCGGGCTGCTGCGCCGGCCCGGCACCACCGAGGAGCTGCCCACCGAGCCGGCGCCGGGCCTCGACCGCCTCCCCGAGCTGATCACGTCGTTCACGGCGGCGGGGCTCAGGGTCGACTGCCATCTCGAAGGCACTCCACGGCCGCTCCCCTCCCCGGTGGAGCTGACGGCGTTCCGCGTCGTCCAGGAGGCGCTGACGAACGTGAGCAAGCACGCGGGCGAGGCGACGACGCGGGTGCGCATCACCTACGGGCAGCGTGACCTGACCGTGGACGTCACCGACGACGGCCTCGGCCACGCCACCGCCGCGACCACCGGCCACGGGCTGCTGGGCATGCGCGAGCGGGCCCTGTCGGTGGGCGGCACGTTCAGCGGCGGGCCGTCCCCGGGGCGCGGCTTCCGCGTCCACGCCGTCCTGCCCGCGCCCGTGACGAGCGCCCTGTGACCATCCGCGTCCTGCTGGCAGACGACCAGGCCCTCGTACGGGCCGGATTCCGCGTCCTGGTCGACTCCGCGCCCGATCTTGAGGTGGTGGGCGAGGCACACACCGGCCACGAGGCGGTGCGGCTCGCCCGCGACACCAAGGCGGACGTGGTGCTGATGGACATCCGCATGCCCGAGATGGACGGGCTCGCCGCGACCCAGGTGATCACCTCCGATCCGAGCCTGTCCGCTGTGCGGGTCCTGGTGCTCACGACCTTCGAGATCGACGAGTACGTCTTCGCCGCGCTCCGCGCGGGGGCCAGCGGGTTCCTGGGCAAGGGCGTCGAGGCCGGCGAACTGCAGGACGCCATCCGCGTCGTGGCGCGCGGCGACGCCCTGCTCTCCCCCGGCGCCACCAAGAGCCTCATCGCCCGCTTCCTGTCGGCTCCCGGCGCGAGCGCCGACCACTCGCCCGACAGCCTCGCCGCGCTGACCGACCGCGAACGCGAGGTCATGACGCTGGTCGCCTCCGGGCTGACCAACGACCAGATCGCCGACCACCTGGGCATCAGCCGGATGACCGCCAAGACGCACGCCAACCGGGCGATGCTCAAGCTCGGCGCCCACGACCGCGCCCAGCTCGTCGTGATCGCCTACGAGACCGGCCTGGTGCGCCCCCAGCCGCGCTGAGTCCTTCGCCGCCCCGACCGGCGCGCGTGGTACTCCGGGGCGGGATCTACGGCGATCGCGGTAGTCGAAGACCCTCCCCGCGACGGACGTTCGCACCTCCGGCAGCGATGAGCCTTGAAGAGCGGGCCTGTTCTCCGGCCCGCCCGAGCCCTGACCTCTCCCAGGACGCCACCCGGCATCCCCGCCGAACCGACAAGAAGTGGACCGATGTCGTTACTCGCCAGACTGAGCCTCGCCAACCGCGGGCTCGTCGCCCTCATCACGATCGTGGTGGCCGCCTTCGGCGTGTACACCATCCCGGCGCTCAAGCAACAGCTCCTGCCCTCGCTGTCCTTCCCCGCGGTGTCGATCGTCGCGCCCTACCCCGGGGCCGCGCCGCAGATCGTCGAGGACCGCGTCACCCGGCCGCTTGAGGACAGCGTCCGGAGCCTGACGGGCGTCACGGGGGTCACCTCCACCTCCCGCGAGTCAAGCGCGACGCTCCAGGTGCAGTTCGACTTCGGGACCGACATCGACGCGGCGCAGGGCCAGATCCAGCAGGCGATCAGCCGGATCAAGTCGCAGCTCCCCGCCGACGTCGACCCCCAGGCGGTCGTCGGCAGCACCGACGACATCCCCGTGGTCCAGCTCGCGGTCGCATCGTCCGAGGGCCAGCAGCAGCTCGCCGACAAGCTGAACGAGCAGGCGGTCCCCGCGCTCAGCGGCGTGGCCGGGGTCAGGGACGTGTCGGTGACCGGCACGCGCAAGCAGGTCATCACGATCACGCCCGACGACAAGGAGCTCGCCAAGCGGGGGCTCACCGCCTCGGCGATCGCTGGCGCGATCCAGTCGGCCGGCGCGCCGGTGCCCGCGGGCACGCTCACCAAGACCGGCCAGTCCCTCACCGTCCAGGTCGGCACCGCGCTCGGCTCGGTGAAGGACATCGCCGACCTCTACCTCCCGCCGTCCGCCGCCGCCCCCAGCGGTCAGGCGCAGGCACAGCGGCCGGGTGGCCAGGGCGTTCCCGGCGCGCAGGGCGCGGCGGCACCCGCCCGTCCGGCCGCCGCTCCCAAACCCGCGCGGCTCGGCGACGTCGCCACGGTCAAGCTGGGTCTCGCCGAGTCCACCACGCTGACCCGTACCAACGGCAAGCCCAGCCTCGGCGTCTCGATCACCATGAAGCCCGACGGCAACGCGGTGGCGATCTCGCACGACGTGCGGGCCAAGCTGCCCGAGCTGGCCAAGTCCCTCGGCGGCGGCGCGCAGTTCACCGTGATCTTCGACCAGGCGCCGTCGGTGGAACAGGCCATCGAGAGCCTCACCACCGAGGGCCTGCTCGGCCTGGCGATGGCCGTGCTGATCATCCTGTTGTTCCTGTTCTCGCTGCGTTCCACGATCGTGACGGCGGTGTCGATCCCGCTTTCGGTGCTGATCGCCCTGATCGCCCTGTGGACCCAGGACTACTCGCTGAACATGCTGACCCTGGGCGCGCTCACCATCGCCATCGGGCGGGTGGTGGACGACTCGATCGTGGTCCTGGAGAACATCAAGCGCCACCTGTCGTACGGCGAGGACAAGCGCCGGGCCGTCGAGAACGGCGTGCGCGAGGTGGCCGGCGCGGTCACCGCCTCCACGCTGACGACGGTGGCGGTGTTCCTGCCCATCGCGTTCGTCGGCGGCCTCGTGGGCGAGCTCTTCAGCCCGTTCGCGATCACGGTGACGGTCGCGCTGCTCGCCTCGCTGCTGGTGTCGCTGACCGTCGTGCCGGTGCTGAGCTACTGGTTCCCCAAGCGGCCCAAGGCCGGCGACGCAGAGGCGATCCGGCGGGCGGCCGACGAGAAGGAGCGCAGGAGCCCCCTCCAGCGCATGTACGTCCCGGTCATCCGCTTCGCCACCCGGCACCGGATCACCACCGTGGCCATCGCCATGGTGATCTTCGTCGGCACGCTGGGCCTGGTCCCGCTGCTGCGAACGAGCTTCATCGACAACTCCGGCCAGAACACCATCAGCGTCAGGCAGAAGTTCCCGGTCAGCACCTCCCTCGCCTCGGCCGACGCCATGGCCAAGAAGGTCGAGCAGGTGGTAACCGGCACGAGCGAGGTCGAGTCGTACCAGGTCACCGTGGGCGGTGGCGGCGGCGGGTTCGGAGGCTTCGGCGGCGGCGGGGGCGGCACGGCCCGCGCGAGCTACTCCCTCACGCTGCGCGACGGCACCGACGCGGGAGCCGTCGAGAAGAGGCTGACCGAACGCCTCGCCGGGCTGACCGACGCCGGCGAGATCACCGTCGGGCAGTCCGGCGGCTTCGGCGGCGACTCCTTGCAGGTCGTCGTCCGCGCGGCCGAGCTGGACACCCTGCGCACCGCCGCGCAGACGGTCCAGAAGGCCATGGCCGACGTGCCCGACGTCAGCGAGGTCACCAGCACGGTGGCCGACACCGCCCCGCGCATCGACGTCACCGTCGACCGCAAGAAGGCGGCGGAGAAGGGCCTCAGCGAGCTGGCCATCGGCCAGGCCGTGTCCCAGGCGTTCAGGGGGACCACCGTCACCCAGCTCGCCTTCGACGGCACCACGGCCGACGTCATCCTGCGCGGCGGCGACACCCCCACCTCCCTCGCGGACCTGCGCGACCTGAAGATCGCGGGGAAGGTCACCGTCGGGGACGTGGCGAGCGTCAGGACGGTGAACGGGCCCGTGGAGGTCACCCGCATCGACGGCGACCGCAGCGCCACGGTCTCCGGCAAGGCCACCGGGTCCAACCTCGGGGGCACCAGCGCCGCGCTGCAGACCAAGCTGAAGGCCCTCACCCTCCCGGTCGGCGCGTCGTACGAGATCGGAGGGGTGAGCGCCGACCAGGCCGAGGCCTTCGGGAGCCTCGGGCTGGCGCTGGTGGCCGCGATCGCCCTGGTGTTCTTCGTCATGGTGGCGACGTTCCGCAGCCTGATCCAGCCGCTGGTGCTGCTGGTCTCGATCCCGTTCGCGGCCACGGGCGCCATCGGACTGCTGCTGGTGACGGGCACCTCGCTCGGCCTGGCCGCGATGATCGGCATGTTGATGCTGGTCGGCATCGTGGTCACCAACGCCATCGTCCTGCTCGACCTGATCAACCAGTACCGCGAGCAGGGCATGCCCCTGCACGAGGCGGTCGTCGAGGGCGGCAGGCGGCGGCTGCGGCCGATCCTGATGACGGCCCTGGCCACCATCTTCGCGCTGCTGCCCATGGCGCTCGGGATCACCGGCGGAGGCGGGTTCATCTCCAAGCCGCTGGCGATCGTCGTCATCGGCGGCCTGATCAGCTCGACCCTGCTCACCCTCCTGCTGGTGCCGACCCTGTACACCATGGTCGAGACCCGCAAGGAGAAGAGCCGGGCCCGGCGGGAGCGCCGCCGGGGCTCGCGGCCGATCGCGCCTCCCATCGAGGAGACGCCGAGCGAGCCCGCCGTGAGCGGCGCGAGCAAGCCGTAGCGACGGCGGGCAAGCCGTAGGGACCACGGAGAGGCCGTGGCGACCGTGGGGAGGCCGGGGACGGCCTCCCCACCTTTTCGCCTCTCGTACATTCATCCGCAGACTTCTAGAATTTTATTCGGTAAACCGCCACGACCGGCCCGGCCTCCCGCCGGAGGACGGCGTCTCCCCGTCGGCACACAACTAACCCGTTGTCATTCGATATGCAACGTTTTAGCGTTTTACCGAATCATTACCGGCAAGTGCGTGCGGCATCTCCGCACGAGCACTCCGCCATGTGAGCCAGGAGGATTCGACCCTGATGGTGAAGCCGCTGGGCGTGCAGCTGTACACCGTTCGCGATCACATGAAGGAGGATCGTGACGGAGTGTTACGGCGGATAGCGGAGATCGGCTACGGCGCCGTGGAACCGTACGACCCGACCGACGATCCCAAGGGCTTCCGGCGGGTGATCGACGATCTCGGGCTCACCGTCTCCAGCACGCACGCCTACGCTCTGCTGAGCGAGGACCCGGACCTCGTCCTCGACGCGATCGGCACCGTCGGCACGGACCTGGTGATCATCCCGGGCGGCATCCCGCATGAGGACTTCACGACGCGCGACGGTCTCGCCCGTACCGCCGACCTCCTCAACGGCCTCGCCGTACACGCGGCCCGGTACGACATGCGGCTCGGCTACCACAACCACTGGTGGGAGATCGAGCCGAAGATCGACGGAGTCCACGCCATCGAGGTGCTCGCCGGGATGCTCGCCCCCGAGCTGTTCCTGGAGATCGACACCTACTGGGCGGCCGTGGGCGGCGCCGACGTGCCCGCGCTGCTCGGACGCCTCGGCGACCGCGTCACCGCCCTGCACGTCAAGGACGGCCCCGGCGTCAAGGAGGAACCCCACACGGCCGTCGGCGAGGGGGTGATGCCGGTGCCGGACATCCTCGCCGCCGCACCCGGCGCGTGGCGCATCGTCGAGCTCGACCACTGCGCCACCGACATCGTCGAGGCCCTCGCCGGAAGCCACGCGTACCTGACCGGGCTGGAGGGCGCATGACGACCGGGCCCGTGGGGATCGCCATCGTCGGCGCGGGCGCGATCAGCGACGCCTACCTCCGCAACCTCACCACGTTCCCCGACATTCGGGTGCTCGGGGTCGCCGACCTCGACGCCGAGCGCGCCGAGGCGAAGGCGCGGGCGTACGACGTCCCGGTCTCGGGCGACGTCGACACCGTCCTCGCGCTCCCCGACGTCGAGATCGTCGTCAACCTGACGATCCCCGCCGCGCACGCGTCCGTCGCCTCCGCCGCCCTGCGTGCCGGCAAGCACGTGTACGGGGAGAAGCCGCTGACGCTCGACCCCGGCGAGGGTGACAAGCTCCTGGCCGACGCGGCCTCGCGCGGGCTGCGCATCGGCAATGCGCCCGACACCTTCCTCGGCGCGGGCCTCCAGTCGGCCAAGCGGGCCCTGGCGTCCGGCCTGATCGGAACGCCGGTGGCGGCGACCGCCGTGATGCAGAGCCCGGGACCGGAGTCGTGGCACCCGAGCCCCGAGTTCCTGTTCCAGCGCGGCGCGGGCCCGCTGTTCGACATGGGCCCGTACTACCTCACCGCGCTGGTCGCGATGCTCGGCCCGGTCTGCAAGGTCGCCGCCACCGCGCGGCAGGCCCGGCCGCACAGGGTCATCGGCTCGGGGCCGAAGGGCGGTACGCGCTTCGCCGTCGAGGTGCCGACGCACGTCATGGCTCTGGTCGACTTCACCGGCGGGGCGAGCGCGTCCTCGACGTTCAGCTTCGACTCGCCGGCCGGTGTGACGATGGTCGAGATCATCGGCACGGAGGGCACGCTCTCGCTCCCTGACCCCAACACGTTCAAGGGGCCGCTCAGGGTACGCGGGGCGGGCGACGGCGACTGGCGCGAGCTGCCCCTTGAGGGGACCACGATCGGGCGGGGCCTCGGCGTGCTGGACATGGCCCGCGCGCTGCGGGCCGACGTTCCCCACCGCGCCTCCGGCGCGCTCGCCCTGCACGTGCTGGAGGCCATGACGGCGATCATCGAGTCCGCCGACCGCAGCGAGTTCCGGCACCTTGAGACCACCGCCCAGGAACCCGAGCCCCTGCCCGCCGACTGGGACCCCAGGGAGGCCACCCTCGCCTGAACGGACCCGCGGGAGCACGCGCACCGCCCAGCGCGGCATCCCGCACGTCCAGCCCATGCCGCACGGGCGGCACCTCCAACGTGGCATGGCGCACGTCCAACGTGGCATGGCTCACGGCTGACATGCCATGTCGCACGGCTGGGGTGGCCGGCCGCGGGGTCTAGCGCGGCATGGCCACGGTGAACAGGATCGCCGAGTCCTCCAGTGCCTCCAGGTGGTGGCGGGAGTCCGGCACGATGAGCAGGTCCCCCGCCAGGGCGTCCCACGACACCTCGCCGGACACCACACGCACCCGCCCCCACAGCACGTACACCGTCGCCTCTCCCCGGAGCTCGTGCTCGCTCTGGACGGTGCCCTCCGTGAGCCCGACCACCGTCTGCCGCAGGACGCGCTCGTGCCCGCCGACCACGGTGTCGGCCGCCTGCCCGCCGGTCGACTCGGCCGCGCGTTCCATCTGCCGGCGAGCCACGGCTACGAGAGAGAACTTCTTCATCGCGGTGTTTCCCCCTGTGTTCGGCACGCCGCTGCGCCGTGGCGACCCGGGAAGGGCCACCACGCCGGACCGCCCCGGTCGCACGAGACGACGAGGGCCTACCTCCATGCCTACCCCGGTTGCGCGTCTCCCCTCATCACGGGCCGGATTCTCGACCGGAGGCGCTTACAGCTTGCGCCGGAGCTCGTCGGAGTGGCGGCGGGCTTCCGCGGCGCGGCGGGCGGCGCGGCCATGTTCCCGCTCGGCCTGGGTCAGCCGCTTCTCGGCCGTCTCCTGCCGGTCTAGTGCGGCCTTGAGCTCCCTGCGCAGCCGCTCCGTCTCCTCCGCTACGGCCGCGCGGGCCCTCCCGGCGTCGCCGACCTCCGCTTCCCACTCGCCGAGGGCCCGCTCCGCGTCGCGCGCCTCGGCGTCGGCGGCGGCCGACCGCTCGGCCAGCCGACGGCGCCGTTCCTCTTCCTCGCGCTTCTTGGCGGCCTCGTCCGGCTTCCCTGCCCGCTTCCTCGCGGCCCCGTCGCCACCCTTCGCGCCGTCACCGCGCTTCCCGGCATCACCGCGCTTCGCGCCGTCACCGCGCTTCGCGCCGTCACCTCGCTGCTCGGCGGCGGGCCGTACGGTCCCGGCGGTCGGCGCCGCGCCCGGCTCGGCGAGCTCGCCGGTCGGGACGAACCCGGCGTAGCTCCGCGGCTGCGCGAGCGAGCCCGCGCGTACCTCCTCGGCCACCGCCGGGTCCATCGTCGCGGCGTGCAGGGTGTCCTCGACCTCCCGGGTCGCCGGCTCGCGCAGCGGGCGCCCCGCCTCGCTCGCCAGCGACTGGGCCGTACGGACCAGACCGGAGACCAGCTCGCCCCGCCGCTGGTCGATGCCGCCGATCGGCTCGCCCGACGCCCACGCCGAACGCAGTTCCGCGCCGAGGTCGAGCAGCCGCGCCAGCTCGTCCGGATCGGACCTGGCGAGCCGGTTGACCGCCCACGCCGACACGGTGGGGCGCCGCAGCGCTCCGATCAGCTTGGCGAGCCCGGCGTCACCCGCCTTCTTGGCCTCGGCGGCCAGGTGCCTGCGCCTTTCCACGAAGTCGTCGGGCGTGCCTCCGTACAGCTCGCTCTCGGCGGCGGAAAGGTCCACACCAACCCCCTACCCGAAGCGGCGGGTGACCGAGGGTTCACCGGCTCGCACGCGACTTCTTACGGGACTTCCAGCGGAACTTGAACGCCCACTCACCCATCTGCGCCACGCGCCACATGCTACCGCGCGATCGGTCGATCCTCGCTTGTGTGTTCCCATCCCTGCGGCACGGTGCCGCGTTTCCTCCCATGCCCAAGGCGGGGGTCTCCCCGTGAAGTGGGATGTTTCCCCACGTGGTGGAGTGGTGGATTTGCTTTCCCCCGGCCGGGCACGATGGAGAGATGGCTCAGCGGAGTGAGGACCTGGTCACGGTGACGCCGTGTGAGGACGGCCCGCTTCTCGTACGTGGGCCGTTCGCCCTGATGACCCAGGACGGGCGTCCCATCGACCCTGGCAGGGCGACGGTCGCGCTGTGCCGGTGCGGCCGGTCGTCGACCAAGCCGTTCTGCGACGGCTCGCACAAGGCGACCGGCTTCAAGGCCCCGAGCGATCCCGGCGAGCCCGCCACGACCTGACCCGGTGTGCCCTACCGGGCTCCGGCCGGAAGCCGCGCCGGGATGGGCACGCCGCCGATGGAGCCCTACACGGGGGGCACGCGGGCGGATCCGCGCGCCGTCCACCGGGGGTGGGACGACGCCCCTGATCCTCGTCCCTGTCGACGCGGACGCTCCTTCCTCTTTGCGTATTTGCCCGAACCGTGACTCCCCCTGGAACAGCACGACGTCGCACGTCGAACGGCAGGCCGTGACGTTACCGATAGATGAGATGCCGAGGGGTAGCGTGATTTGGAAATAGCACCCAAATCCGATGAAAGCACCTAAATAGCCATGCAATTAATAATCTCCGTGTCACACCATCCGCCTGTCACGGTGCTGAGGCTGGCAGGCGATCTTGATCTCGCGACGACCGGCCTCCTGGCCGGGACCCTCGACGATCTCCTGCGCGACGGGCACACCACCCTGGTCGTGGACGCGTCCGCCCTGGATTTCTGCGATGTGACCGGCGTGGACGCCCTCCTGGAAGGCCACATGGCGGCGGACAGGGCCGGTGGCTCTCTCCGGCTGAGCGGAGTGCACGGCTTCCTCCACCGCGTGCTGGAGCTGACCCGGCTCTGTGACGTCCTCCAGACGACCGACCTCCTACCAGAGAGGGCTGACGGCTTCCCGCCCGAGGGTTTCCGGCCCGACGGCGCGGACGGTTTCATGCCCGTGTACCACTAGCCCGGCCGCCTGTAAGGGCCAGAGCGAATCCATGGCTGTGCTTGGCACACGCGCAGGAATCCCCGACGACGGCCAGGGGTAGGACGCAGATACGGCTGCCCGGGGGGCAGCTTTCCGCGACATCGGCGGTCAGATGACCACTTCGTACGTTCTCTCGTCGCGGACATGACCGGCAGTTGGAGGACAAACGATGATCAAACGTGGTCGGCCCGCCAAGAACGGGCTTGTCGAACTCACCTTCACCGTGCCGGTCGACCAGGCGCCGGCCGGCCTCTCCCTCGTGGGCGACTTCAACGCCTGGGATCCCTACGCCCATCCGATGCGGCAGGACGACGACGTCTACCAGGTGACGATCTCCGTCCCCGCCGATCGGCCCATCTGCTTCCGCTACCTGGGCGACGGAGGAGTCTGGTTCGACGACGCCGACGCCGACCGTCACGACCGCGAGGGCGGCCATCTGGACCCCGCGCCGGCGGACATCTCGAACGCCAACGGCAGGACCGCCACAGTCTCCGCCGGCTGACCGGCGGGGGTCACGGAGCGAGCGGCGCGGGCACTCCCATAGGCCTGAAGCTCCTACAGAACCTCGTGAGGCTCGCGCCCGCCGCTGAAGTACATCACCCGCTGCCCGCCGGACAGGCCCGCCCGTACGGCGTCAGCGGTCATCTTCCTGCGCGCGGCATCCGAGTCGAACACTCCGCACTGATGCCGACCGGCACCGGCACCACTCACCGGTACCACCGCACCCGGTGGAGACATCGCACATCCATTCCGATGACCGAACCTTGACCCCACGATAACGCCGAACGGTACTAATCCCCATGCCCAGCCGGTCATCGTCGGAATGCTCGACCATGACGCGACCGGCTCTCCCCCGCTGCCTCAGGTGAGGCGGTGGGCGACTCGCAGCTCGGTGAGGTAGCGCTTGCTGATCTGGCCGCCGTGTCGCTCGATCAGAGATCCGATGCAGCTCAGCAGCCCATCTCGCGCACCCTCCTCCAGCATTCGGTGACCGGAGTAGGTACGCAGCACATCGAGATATCGCGCGGTCGAGTACGACAACTCCCACTCATAGCGACGGAAGACGGCCGGTCCGAACCGCTTAGACCCGTCCAGTTCCGCGCTGTCGGCGGGGATGTCGCTGGAGGGGAGCAAACGCAGTCCCGGCGGCGTCGAGGGGTCGAACCGCTCATAGCAGTGCTGCACCTCGCGGAAGAGGTCCTCGCTGCCGCCGGCGACATGATGGGTGGCGATGGTGGCCAGCGCACCACCGACGCGCAGGGCGTCGGCCGCCTTGCCCACCCTGACCGCCGGGTCGATCCAGTGGAACGCCGTCGCCGACAGCACGACGTCGAACGGCTGTTCCGGCAGCGGCCACTCCTCGAACGCCGAGGTCACCACGTTGACCAGCGGAAAACGCTCCAGATTGCGGCGAGCCACCACGGCCATCGCCGCCCCGAGCTCCACCGCGACGATCTGGCAACCCCGCTCGGCCAACGGCACCGTAGCCTGCCCCGTCCCGGGGCCGACCTCCAGCACCCGGCACCCCGCGCGGGTTCCGGCCAGATCAGCCAGATCCTCGAACACCTCAGGCGGATAACCCGGACGGGCCTGGTCATACAGCTCAGCGTCCTCGCTGAAGGTCTCCCGCAACCTCTCGCGATCGCTCTCCACCATGCGCAAAGGCTACCGAACCCGGTGCGCTTGGCCCCAGCGGCGCGGTGGTCTCACCAAGCCGGACGGCCGTTCCATCCTGGCCGTCCGGCGTGGGTCCCGTCCTCAGTCCTTCACGGCCAAGATCAGGTCGGAGGCCTTGATCAGCGCGATCACCTCGCTGCCCTGCGACAGGCCCAGCTCCTCTGCGGCCTCCGTGGTGATCGAAGCCACCAGCCGCACCCCACCGGCGTCAAGCTCCACATTCGCCGTCGCCTCACCGTGGGTCACGGCGGTCACCCTCGCCGGGATCTTGTTGCGCGCGCTCAACCGCATGGCCGACACTCCCTTGATCGATATTGCCATCGCCTGCCTCATTCCCCATCAGGACCGCCTCAGGCCGAAAGACGCCACAGGCAACGCGGTGGTTCAGCCGGGTTTCGACGGATACCGAAATGCGTCGACGGTCTCATGGGTGGTCACCGGGGTCGCAGGCGAGCAGGGTCCAGCCTCGGCGCGCCGCCTCCCAGTCGGTGTACGGGCTCCCGAAGGGCGGGTCATCCAAGGTCGAGCAGTTCCTCGTAGAAGCCACCGAACCCCCGTTCCCGATCGACCAGATGGATCTCCAAGACCAGGTGCAGCGCCGTCCGGCCCGGTCGGTGCGTCGCATCGGTGTCTCGTTGCCGGGTGCGATGTAGGACTCGATGTCGGCGCCGTCGATCTTCTCGTGGGGGAACTCGCCCACCAGGTGCCCGGCGATCGAACCCCCGAACTCCCACCCGGCCTCGGCGGACAGCCGCTCGACCTCGGCATACAGTCGCTCCCCGGTGATATCCGGCTCGGCCTCGAAGACGCGGCGTCCGGCGGCGAAGACCGCGGGCAGATCCTCGCGCAGCCGATGCTTGACGGGATCGTCGCCGAGCACGAAGGTGCGCCCGAAGTCGGCCTCCCATGCCTCGAAGATGGGGCCGAAGTCGGCGAAGGCGATGTCGTCCTCGCCGATGATCCGATCCGGAGGGTTCTCCTGGTACGGCTGGAGGGTGTTGGGCCCGGATCGCACGATCCGCTTGTGCCAGTGGCGGGTTGTGCCGAACATCTCGTTGGCCAGATCACGGATGCTGTCACTGACCGCGCGTTCGCCGCGCCCACTCGCGATCAGGCCCCGCGTCTCCACCTCGCGGAACAGCTCGGCCGCTTTGGCCTGGGCGTCCAACAGCCGCGCGACACGCACGCTTTCGTCTGCCATGTTGCCGAACGTATCCACCCCCCGACGACCGAGCAAGGCGATTACCCCCACCAGCTCGACTAGGATTTCAGCGCTAAATCGTCCTTCACCACAACGGAGAGGAGTCCATCTTCGTCGAAGTCCATGAGGACGCCCGACCCGACCACCTGCCACCATGTTTCATCCGGCACGTAGGGCTGGGTTTCAATGACTACCTCCCCCCGGTCGCGCAACGCGGCAAGCAGCTCATCTCGGCGAGGAGTCAGCCCTCTTCCCGAATCGCATAGACCGACCGGCAGGTTCACATTTTCCCCGGCAGGCTCTATTGCTATATACCAGATGACATCGCTGCGCGATCTACCAATCTGGACTCCCGCGAAGGCATACATCTTGTCATCCGGCCCCTCGGTCTCGCCGTCCGGAGGACCAAGCACACGTAGCGCCTTAAACCAGGGATCTCCAATTTCAAGTCCCTTCAGATCACCCGTTGCGGCGAAGCCGACTATCTGCTTCACGATCATTTCCACCTCACATCCAACGACTGCTTCGAGGCCGGGGGCCTGTCAATGCTTGATCCGTGAGATGCCGGTCGCACGCAGCGATCATGGCTTATCAGGGCGTATGAGGATTTCTAGGCTTGGGACCTCATGGGCCGCTCCAGCCGATGCTTCGGACCCGCTGATCGCTGATCGGGTGCTGCTCGGTGAGGCGGCGCTCCCGGACACGCCGGCTACTTGCAGGTCAGGCCACCCGGCGACTGCCGGGCGAGGGCCGCGAAATGACTCTGGGCACCCTCGTCGTGAACGAGGATGCCCAGGTCATCAGCGTCAGCCGTGGTGCGCCGCCAGGGACTCGAACCCCGGACCCGCTGATTAAGAGTCAGCTGCTCTAACCAACTGAGCTAGCGGCGCGCGACCCCATCCAGATTAGCGGTACAAACGGGGTGGCTGTGACATCTGCCCGGCTTAGAACCCCAACGGGTGTGTCTACCAGGCGTGTCTCTCCAGGATCGTACGTGCCGGCGGGCCGCTCGTCGGTCGGCCTTACCGTCGCGCAAGGCCGACGTATCCGCGTGACGACGTTTGGCGGGGGATGAGCGGGTAGGGCGGAGAGTCCCGACGAAGGCAATCGAAGGGAGAACGCGAACATGCAGCAGGATCTTTGGAGCTACAGCCCGACCGTCACCGGGGCCAACCAGAACTTCGACGTGGTCGGATACCACGTCGAGGCCACGGACGGCAAGATCGGTTCAGTCGACGAGGCCACCTACGAGGTGGGCGAGAGCTACCTGATCGTGGACACCGGTCCCTGGATCTTCGGTAAGAAGGTCATGCTTCCCGCGAGCACGGTCACCCAGATCGACCCGCAGGAGAAGAAGATCTTCCTTAGCCGCACCAAGCAGGAGATCAAGGACTCGCCGGAGTTCGACGAGGCCGCGTTCAAGGAGCCCGCGTACCGCAACCAGGTGGGCGACTACTATGGCCGCTTCCCGTTTGGGCCGGGCACCCTCTAGGCCATCACCCGCCCGGGAAGAAGCGAAGGCCGCGCCTCCAAGGCGCGGCCTTCCGCCGTATAGCCCGGAGATCGCCAGTCTTCCGCCGTATACGCCGGAGATCGCCGTTTGAGCCTGAGTTCGTCACCGTACAAAGCCTGAGTTCGTCACCGTACAAAGCCTGAGGCCATCGCCGGGCGAGCCGAGAGATCAGGGCCAGCGGGTGTCGGCGTCGTCGGGTGGGGGCTTGGGGCAGGCCACGCCGAGCCGGTCGAGCAGGGTCAGGAACGTCGAGGCGTACGGGGAGACCGACGCGACGACGGCGACCCGGTCCCAGTCGACCTGCTCCCTGAGGGCGCGGACCTGCGGCAGCATCGACCCGTAGTCGCAGCTGTGCTCCGACATCGGCAGGATCCACGAGATGACGAGGTCGGTCGCGTCGAGGACGGGGAGGCTCAGCGCCGCCGTGTTGATCATGTCGGCCCTGCCGATCATCTCCGGCGTGACCGGGCGCTCCTCGATCCTGAAGATCAGGTCGACCAGTCTGTCGCCCTCGTCGAACGCCTTGACCAGCCAGTCCTCCGGCGGCCTGGCCGTGCGGAACCCGACCTCCCTGAGCATCTCCAGCGTGCGAGGCACGTCCTCCTCGACCAGCACGAAGTCGACATCGTGCAACGAAGGGGCGGCGCCGCGGGCATAGGCCGCACAGCCGCCGGCGAGCGCGAACCGCACACCCTCGGCCTTGAGCACGGACCCGGCGCGCTTCAACGTGTCGATGATCGCGTCGGTCACCTCATGCGTGTGACTTCCCAAGGCTCACCCCCAAACGAGCGCAGGCTGAAGATCGCACCTACCCGCCTTCCCCGTAGGCCAAACACGGCGCATGGTCGTGCCCCGGGAGGGTAGGCGGCGGCCTATGACCAACATATTCACGAGCACACTTCGTAAGGAGGAACGGGCCTACGAGAACGGAGCCGATCGGCCGCTTGGATCTTACCTGCGCGTTCTCGGCGTCTACGGCGGCACGGTGGCGGGACTGCTCGCCCTGGGCAAGCTGACGGGCGCCAGGCCACCGGCGCGGATCCCCCCGATGGATCTGCTTTTCATGGGGCTGAGCACACACCGACTCTCCCGGACGATCACGAAGGACCCGGTCACGAGCCCGTTCCGGGCACCTTTCACACGCTACGCCGGGTTGAGCGGACCTGCCGAACTGAGGGAGGAGGTTCGCGGCCACGGCATCAAGCATGCCGTAGGCGAGCTTGTGACCTGCCCCTTCTGCGTCGCGCAGTGGGTCGCCACGGCCTACGCCGCCGGGATGGTCTTCGCCCCCGCGTTCACCCGCCTCGTGGGGGCCACCATGTCCGCCGTCGCCGTCTCCGACTGGTTACAACTCGGGTACGCGCGCCTGATGCGGCCCACCGAGGAGCCGCCCGAGGAGGAGTCATGACCGAGATCTCCCTCAGCGCGTCGCTGAAGGCCCTGCAGGACAACCCCTACGGCAAGTGGTTCGGGTTCGCCGCGCTCGGACTGGTCGCGTTCACCCTCCTCAGCGTCGTGGCGGGCCTGGCGGGAGCCGTCTGGCTGACGGTCCTCCTGGGCTTACTGGCCTACGCGGCACTGGCGGGTGCCCTGTTCACCGTGCGGCGCATAGTACGGGCCCACCGGCGCGAAAGGATCAGGAAGTACAGATGACGTTGAGTGACATGGCCGGACCCGAGTCCGAAGAGAGCCACAAGGAACGGGTCGACCGTGAGCTCGGCGAACTCCTCCAGGGGTTACGCGTGGCGGCCACGGGCGTGCAGGTGCTTTTCGCCTTCCTTCTCACACTTCCCTTCTCCACGGGTTTCGGAAAAGTCGACGAGCCAGGACGGTGGCTGTTCTATGTCGCCATGCTGAGCGCCGCCGTGGCGTCCATTTGCTTCATCGCCCCGGCGACGCAGCACCGCATCCTTTTCCGCACCCAGTTGAAGGAGCTCATGCTCAAACGCGCCAACCGGCTCGGCGTCGTGGGAGGGATCGCGCTCGCCATCTCCATGACCTGCTCGACCGGCCTGGTCGTGGAGGCCTTCCTCGGCCTCCTGCCGGCGGCGCTGCTGGCGGGAGGAGTGGCGGGACTGAGCGGCTGGCTGTGGTTCGTGGAGCCCCTCGTCTCACGCCACCGCGGGCGGGACCGCGCACAGGAGGGCTGACACGTTCTACGGGCGCCTCCCCACGTCGGGCGACGTGGGGAGGCGCCCGTACGTTTGCGCTGGCCAGCCCCATACTTGGCTGTGGCTTGAACATTA
This sequence comes from Sphaerisporangium sp. NPDC049002, assembly GCF_040649355.1. Lineage (NCBI taxonomy): Bacteria > Bacillati > Actinomycetota > Actinomycetes > Streptosporangiales > Streptosporangiaceae > Sphaerisporangium > Sphaerisporangium sp. NPDC049002. Next base: position 26,361 of record NZ_JBEZFH010000077.1, read on the forward strand.
ACCCAGCGATAGCAAGAGTTGATTCGCAAACACGTTAATGAAGCATTTGTCAGGGCAGAGGGATGCCCATGGGTACACTTCTTTGGCTCATCGCCGTCGTTCTCGTCATCGCCGGGATCTACGTCATCCTGGCCCGTCGCGACCTCCTCTGGGGGATCGTCCTCATCGTCGTCGGCCTTCTCGTCGGGCCCGGTGGCGTCAGCATCTTCCATCCGTAACGTTCACCTAGAACACCAGGCGAAGTTGGGACGCGGAAGCGGCGGACCGGCCCATCCGGCCCGCCGCCGCGGCCCCATGCCAACGGTCCCTCACAGGCACCGATTCGAGCGTTCGAAAAGAGAAAAACGAGAAATCTCAGCGGTCAGCCGATCCCCTTGGCTGAACCGCGCCTCACCATGCGGCCCTCTCAGACCGTCCGCCCGCCCGGAACAGCCTTCGCCCCGCCGAGGAGAGATCCTGGGCGGGGCGGAAAGACGTCGGCGGGCGTGTCAGGGCGGGTCAGCAGATCTCGGGGTCCTCACCGCCAAGGCAGTAGACGGCGTACGCCCTGCTGAGCACGGGCAGCGCCACGTTGCGGACGCGGACTCCACCGGGCGTCACGCCCTTCTCGACACCGGCGTGCGCGTGCCCGTGGATGAAGAGGTCGGCGCCCTCGGCGTCGACCGCCTCGGCGAGCAGGTAGCTGCCGAGGAAGGGATAGATCTCCAGCGGCTCTCCCGCGAGGGTGTCCTTGACCGGCGAGTAGTGGCTGAGCACCACCTTGTGGTCGGTGTCCAGGCCCTTGAGCGCCTTGTGCCAGAGCTCGGCGATCTCCCTGGTGTGCCGGACGAACGCCTTCATCTGCGGCTCACCGAACTCGCTCGCGCACTTGCCCGCGAACCCGCCGCCGAAGCCCTTGCCGCCCGCCACGCCGAGACGTACGTCGCCGCACTCGATCACCGTGGAGTCGTCCTGCAGGACGCGTATCCCGGCGTCTCGGAGCAGATCGACGATCTCGTCCTCGGCGTCGGACTGGTAGTCGTGGTTGCCGAGCACGGCGACCACGGGAACCGGCAGGTCGCGGAACTCGTCGGCCACGACCCTGCCCTCCTCGGGGGTGCCGTGACGGGTCAGGTCGCCCGCGATCAGCAGCACGTCGGCCCGCTCCTCGATGCCGTCCAGCCTGCGGCGGTACCTCCCCCGGATGTCCTCACCCAGGTGGACGTCGCCGACGGCAGCGACTCTGATCTTCACAGGGTCTCCTCCTCTCCCGGTTCCCTCACCTCGACCACGGTGACCTCGTTGTGGATCTTCAGGCCGGGCGCGGTGTCACCGGCCACCGCCGCGACGAGGAGCCGGCGTTCGTGCGACTCCACCTGGCCGCCCAGGAAAAGCTGGTCACCGCGGATGTCGACGCGTATCCCGAGCTCGTAGGTGCGCTCGTCCTCCGCGAGCGCCCGCTGCACGCGGGCGGCGACGTAGTGAGGAGCGTCGTAGTGCGGAGCGTCGTGATGCGAGGCGACGTCGTGCTGAGCCTCGTGGGACATCGTCTACCCCCCTCCGATCGAGTACAGGTCTCGCCCTGCCCGACGTACCGGCCGCGAAACCGGGGAGGTTTGATGGGTCGTTCTCAGGATAGAACAGCGCGTTGACAAGAAGTGAGTACGACGCCGGCGCCGACGTCGCCACCGTGCACCCTGCCCCCCGTGCACCTCGCGACCGCGGCCGCCCTCCGTATGGTCCACCCTTGCTCGTGATCTGTGACCGAAGTCGATCCGTGCCGAAGTCTGATCCCCGAGGTTCTGATCCCCCAAGGTTCCGATCCGCGCCGAGGTTCTGATCCACGCGGAAGTTCGTGATCCGTGCCGCGCCGGGTGGCCAGCGCATGCTCCACACGCCATCAGGCATCGACCAGCCCGATTTCGGGCGCCCCCTCCCTGAGCTCGATGCCCCCGAGCCAGGAAGCCAGCAGGGATCGGCCAACCTGGAGGAGATCCGGTGAAGGTAGCAATGGTGTCCGAGCACGCGAGTCCCCTCGCCCTCGCCGGAGGCGTGGACTCCGGCGGCCAGAACGTCCACGTCGCGGCCCTCGCCCGGAGCGTGGCCGCCAGGGGTCACGACGTGACCGTCTACACCCGCAGGGAGAGCACCGAGATCGCCGAAGAGGTGGCGTTCGGCCCCGGCGTGTCGGTGGTCCACGTCCCCGCGGGTCCGCCGGAAAGGATCCCCAAGGACGCGATCCTGCCGTGGGTCCCCGACTTCGGGCACTGGCTTCGGCAGCGCTGGATGTTCCAGCCCCCGGACGTCGTCCACAGCCACTTCTGGATGAGCGGCCTCGCGGCCCTGGCCGCCGCCCGCGATCCCGGGATCCCCGTGGTCCACACCTTCCACGCCCTCGGCGTGGTGAAGCGGCGCCACCAGGGCACGGACGACTCCAGCCCGCGCGAGCGACTGAAGGCGGAGATCGTCGTCGCCCGGGGCGTCGACCGGGTCATCGCCACGTGCGGTGACGAGGCCGAGGAGCTGATCCGGCTGGACGTCCCCCGCCGCTCGGTCCAGGTCGTACCCTGCGGCGTCGACTGCGGGGAGTTCGGGCCGTACGGGCCCGCCGCGCCGCGCCCGCGCGGCCCGCGCGTGCTGTCCATCGGTCGGCTGGTGCCCCGCAAGGGCGTCGACACCGTCATCGAGGCCATGCGCCTGGTCCCCGGAGCCGAGCTGATCGTCGCGGGAGGGCCGCCCGCCCGCGAACTGGACCATGACCCCGAGGTCACGCGGCTTCGCCGTATCGCCTCCGAGGCCGGGGTCGCCGGCCGGGTCCGCTTCGTCGGCCGTGTCTCCCACGAGAGCGTCCCGGCCCTCATGCGCTCCGCCGACCTGGCCGTCTGCGTCCCCTGGTACGAGCCGTTCGGCATGGTCACGCTGGAGGCCATGGCCTGCGGGCTCCCCGTGATCGCCTCCTCCGTCGGCGGCCAGTGCGAGACCGTGGTCGACGGCCTGACCGGCACGCTGGTCCCGCCGCGCGACCCGAGGTCCCTCGCCACGGCCCTCAACACGCTGCTCCACGACCACGACCGGCGCGCGGCGTACGGGACGGCGGGCGCCGAGCGTGCCCGCGCGCGGTACGACTGGCCCCGGATCGCCGCCGAGACCTGCGCCGTCTACGAGGAGGTCCTGGAGGCGCGCGGACGTATCCCTGTCGGAAGGAAGGCGTCGTGAACCCCGGTTGCGTCCCGGGGGGCTCTGGACCATGAGCGTCGCCCTGGTGCTGCGGGCGCACGGCATAGGCGAGCTGCTCACGGCCGTACCGGCCCTGCGGGCGCTGCGCCGTGGCGGCCTGAACGTCGTCCTCGCCGCGCCGCCGGAGCTGAACGATCTCGCCCTTCTCACCGGCGCCGTCGAGGGCCTGCTGCCCATGCGTGGTCTGGACGAGCTCACGTGGAACGGCCGGCGGCCGGACCTGGCGGTGAACATGCACGGGCGCGGGCCGAGAAGCCATCGCCTGATGATGGACCTGCGGCCTCGGCGGCTGTGGGCCTTCGCCAACCCGGCCGTGCCCCGGCTGAAGGGGCCGGGCTGGCACGAGCACGAGCACGAGGTGACGCGCTGGTGCCGGCTCGTCACCTGGTACGGCTCGCGCGCCGACCCCGCCGACCTGGCCCTTCCCGTCCCGCTCTGCCACAACCCGGCGCCCGGAGCCGTGGTGATCCATCCGGGGGCCAGGGAGGCGGCGAGGCGCTGGCCGCCCGAGCGCTTCGCCGCGGTGGCGAGGGCCATGGTCGCCGAGGGCCTGAGGGTGGTCGTGACCGGAAGCCGGCGTGAGCGCCCCATGGCCCTGCTGGTCGCGTCCCAGGCGAAGCTGGCGCCGCGCAGCGTGCTGGCCGGCCGTACATCCCTGAAAGAGCTGGCCGGCGTGGTAGCGGGGGCGGGCCTGGTGGTCAGCGCGGACATCGGGATGGCGCAGCTCGCGACGGCGTACGGCACCCCGTCGGTGGTGGTGTTCGGCCCCGAATCGCCCGCCCGGTGGGGGCCGCCCGCGGACAGGCCGTGGCACCGGGCCCTCGCGCGCGGCGCCGATCCCCGGTCGGTGACCGTGGAGGACGTCGTGGCGGCCGGCCGCGAGGTCCTCTCCGTCCCCGTCCGCTGAGACTCCGTCCTCGTTCGCTGAGACTCCGTCCCCGTCCGCCGGGACGGCGTTCCCGAAAGGCGTTCCCCGAGAAGGCAGGGGTTTGGACGGGCTCCTGAACGGTAGCTGGGAGGGAACGGTGTCCACCAGCAGGAGGAAGAGGACGTGTTCCATCGATCGGCTCAGGTCGTCAACCGGCCGGAGCGCACATGACGTCGGATCTGTCGGGTATGGGAGACGTCCAGCCGAAAGGGGGACCGGCAATGAACGAAACGCCGGAACAGCGGTCTTCGACCGGTAAGCCCATGGTGACGGGAACTCCCCGGGACGTCATTCACCTACGCCTGGGGTCGTTCGTCCTGTTCCTCGCGGTGGCACTCGGAGTGCTGGCGCTGGTCGCCAAGGCCACGTTGATCGTCGTGGTCCTCGCCGTGGTCGCCGTGATCGCCGTCGTGGACGTCGTGCTGGCCGTACGGCGCCAGCGCCGTCTCGGCGGTGGACCGCGGTCCACCGGCTGAAGCAGCGGATCGCATGGTCCGCCGGCTGAAAGGGGAGAACGTGTTAAGCGGGAAGGTCGTCGTCGTGACCGGCGCCAGCGGTGGCGTCGGCCGCGCTGTGGTGCGGATACTCGGAGAAAAGGGCGCGAAGGTCGCCCTCATCGCGCGGGGGGAGACCGGCCTCGCGACCGCCGCCGCCGAGGTGGGAGGCGAGGGCGGCACCGCCAAGGTCTTCCCCGCGGACATGGCCGACCACGAGCAGGTGGACGCCGCGGCCGACAGCGTCGAGAAAGAGCTCGGCCCCATCGACGTGTGGATCAACGTGGCGTTCGCCTCGGTGTTCCTCCCAGGCCCACGACGAGATCGAGAACACCGCCGAGGGCGTCCGCCGCGTCACCAACCGCGCCGGAGGCGTCGAGGGCGGCATGACCAACGGCG
>NZ_JBEZFH010000078.1:0-30186 GCF_040649355.1 Sphaerisporangium sp. NPDC049002
GGGGTGGACCGGCCGCAGCCCAGCCGCATGGTGCGCAGCCTCGTGCCGTCGCCTCCGAGGCTGACCAGCAGGTCGGCGCGCTCCACCAGGGTGGCGGCGTCGACCGGCACGGCGCTGCAGTCGATGCGGCCGACCTCCTCGGGCAGGCCGAGCACCGTGACGGCCCTGTCCCGGGCCCACTCGACGATCGTGTCGATGGCCTGCTTGGAGTCGCGCCGCGGGTGCAGCACCAGCCCTACGGTCTTGACCATGCCCATGGGCGCAACTGTACGGGCGCCCCGCGGCGGAGGGGACGGCCGCGGGCGGCGGTTCGTCAGGCTGGACGGGCGTGAGGGACGCGACCGGCCGCACGCGGCGACACGCCGGTGACGGCGTGCCCGCCTCCACGGCGGCGGAAGGGCCTCCGGGACCCCGCGCCTCGCCGGGCTGTAGGTGACTCATCCACTATTCACCTGCCCCTTCTGGCGCGGGAACGCCTTCCTGACCCTGAATACCTGTAGTCGGCCCTATGTTCCACCCTGCGCTGATGCGGAGCCCGCACCAGTTTCGGGTCCGATGAGTGGTCGCCCGTCCGATGACGGGCGGCTCCGCGCTCCGATAAACGGGAGGTTCGCCGGAATCGGCGGACTTACGTGATGAGGCCGCCAATGCATCGCGCTGTTCTCCGCGTGGGAAGCGACGGAAACCGGGTATATTCTTGAGGTGTCAAACTAAGCTCTGTGAAAGGAGTGGGAGATGGCGACACAGATCCAGACGCTTCTCATCGACGACCTGGATGGCGGCGAAGCAAAAGAGACCGTGGTCTTCGCGATTGACGGCACCAGCTACGAGATCGATCTGAACGACAAAAACGCCAGCAATCTGCGCGAGGCTCTTTCGCCTTTCGTCTCCAGCGCCCGTCGCGCCGAGGGCACCCCCGCCAGGGGTCGCAAGCGGGGCGCCCCCCAGCGGCCCTCTCGCGACAAAAGCTCGGAGATCCGGGCTTGGGCCAAGGCACACGGGCTGAACGTCAGCGAGCGTGGCCGGATCGCCTCGCACATCGTGGCCCAGTACGAAGCGGCACAGTGAATGATTAACCCGTCGCGCCCGGATTAGTCGCCCGACGAGCACGTGATCCTCCGCCTGGATCTCTCTAGCGGACCGCCTTTGTGAGGCGGCCGTGCTCGCACCGGGCAATGGCCGCCCGTGTGGCTCAGGCGGCCCGAGAGCGGTTCCTCCCGTCCACAGGCCCACGCGCCTGGCCTGCGGGGTCTCGCCTCCCGGGCGCGAGCGTGCCGCGGCTGCCATTCGGGCGAGGTAGTGCTGACTTCAGGGAATTTGTCTGGATGAGCACTATTCCTTACCGGCTCGTGTGTGTGCCGCGACGGCGGCCGTGCCCGTGAAGTTCCCGGGAAAACCCCGGCCCGGCGCCGCGTCCCCACCGGGGACGCCTTTCCCCGCATAACCCCTGCGAGACGCGGCCGATCTCCGCTTCTCAAGAGCTTCCCCGCCCAGGACGCCGGAGCGCCGGGTATGCCGGGAGTTGGCGGCCCGTGCCAATCCGAACAATAATCTCGCCGGTACCGGCCACTTGACGTGCCGGCGAACCTCCGCCATTATCTCTGCCCCTCCGGTGCGAACTCGCCGAGATCCGCCGCGTCCGGCCGTCCGGCGGCTTCGGGCCGAAGGGCGCCTCCCGCCCGGCGACCTCTCAATCCAATGACCGTGACAGGCATGGAATGTCCGGGTGATTTCGCCGGGTCAGGACAATCATGGACCCCCGTGCGGCCCGCGTGGCCCCGGCCGGCCTTTCGCCGGGCCCGTCCCCTGCCCAATCCTGGGTGTTACATGTGAACACGATAAGGCAATGCCGGGGCGAGTGTTTTGCCGGTGCGCCTCGATGTGGCCCGAATCCGCCCGCCCCTTTTGTGACCTTGTGTAAGCGGAGTATGGCGGTATGTCGTGACTTTCTTACTCCTATAAGCGATAGGAGAAGTGCCCGTCGGCCGAACGGGCCCGCGTCAGATGATGATCCACTCCGTGACCATCACGACCGACGCGAAGCGGCAGCGAAGGCTGAACGGCCCCGTGGGCACCCGCTCGCAGACGAACCTGCCCATGGCGTCGGCGGTCACCGTCACGGTGGCGGGCCGGCGGCCGCGTACCTCGATCTCGCCCGGCCGGGCCGGGATCACCTGGCCGAGGACGCGGCCGGTCGTCCCCATGACCGTCACCTCCACGTCGATCGTGACCCCGAGGGCGTGGAAGGTGGCGAGCCGGGGCTCGTCGCCGCCGCGCACGGGCGCGGGCTCCGCGAGCGAGTCGAAGGTCAGCGCGGCGAGTTCGGCGTCCATGGTGCGCAGCGTGTAGGCCTCCACGGCCGTCTGGACGAGATCGGAGGGCACCGGGTCGAAGAGCGCCGCCGCGTGGCGCAGCGCCTCCTCAAGGCCCATGTCCTCCTCGTCCCCGCCGTCGTCGAAGCCGTTCATGGGGCACCTCGCTCCATCAGCGTCCGCAGCCGTCGCAGGCAGCGCTGCCGGGTCGGGCCGATGCCGCCGACCGGGATGCCGAGCGCGGCGGAGACCTCGTGGTAGTGCGGCCGCGGGGAGGCCATCAGGACGCGCAGCAGACGCCGGCAGGCCTCGCTGAGCTGCTCGAAGGCCTGCCAGAGCTGCCTCACCTGGTCGGCCCTGGCATCGGCCTCCTCCGACCTGATCAGCGCCTCCTCCGGGGTCCACTGGTCGGCGGCGCGGTCGAAGACCTCGGGATCGCCGACGGGGGAGACCCGGCGCGAGGCCTGGATCACCTTCAGGCACTCGTGCCGCGCCGTGCTCGCCAGCCAGGACCCGACCTTCTCGGGCTCGCGGATGCGCCGCAGGTGCTGGGCGAGCCGGAGCCAGGTGGTCTGGAACACCTCGTGGCCGTCGGCGTCCGACAGCCCGTGGGCGCGCACGACCGACCACACCAGGGGCGCGAGCCCTTCGACGAGCGCCTTCCACGCGGCGGCGTCACCATCGGCCGCTGACAGGAAGATGCTGCCGATCGAATCACGGTCCACGGCGACGTCCCTTGGGGCGGGGATCATCATCGTACGATGCGCGAAGCCCTCGGGGGACATGATGCGCTTCCGGGCCGGTTCGCGATGCCGGTCAGGGCCGGGGCGGGTGGAGGACCACCTCCCTGGGGTTCCAGAGCGGCGGCCACAGGGCGGGGACCGATCGGCCGCGGACCTCGGCCGTCCGCAGGGCGGGACCCGTGAGGAGCTTGACCGCGGCCGCGCGGGAGCCGAGCCCGGGGTTCTCCATCATGCAGTTCGCGATCATGGCCGCGACGGCGGGCGTGGCGAACGACGTCCCGCTCCACTCGGCCCTTCCCGTGAAATCCTGCGTCGCCGCCTCGGCCAGGGACGTGCTGAGCTCCCCGGCACGCGCGGGGAACCCGCAGGTGCAGTCGTAGTCGAAGTCGTGCTCGGAGGTCTGCCTCCAGCGGCAGTAGCCGTAGGTCGAGTGCTGGTATCGGTACCTCCTCGGGCGTTCCGGCGTGCCGAGGAACGCCCCGACCAGCCGCTCCCCGGGGGCGTACACCTGGACCCAGTCCCCGTGGTCGGTGAAGCAGGCCCCGTGCCGGCCGTCCTCGCGCAGTGCCCCGACCGACAGCACCGCCTCGCGGTACTCGGGCAGCCGCGTGTAGGCGGCGGGCCAGAAGGGGGCGTCGCTGCCGTTGTTGCCGGCGGCGGCCACCAGGAGCGTCTCCGGGTGATCGGCCAGCCGGCTCATGAACTTCTGGAGCCCCAGCAGCGGCTCGCCGTCCTCGTTGGACGTGCCGGCGGACAGGCTGATGATGTCCGGCCACCGGGAACCGTCGTCCAGGCCGGGCGCGAGGTCGGCGAGCCCCGGCCACCGGGAGCCGACCGCGTCCAGGACCTCCTCTCCGAAGACCTGCTCGGAGATGGCGCCGGCGTGGACCAGCTTGCCGGAGACCCGGACGGCGGCCCGCGGCGCGATCGCGGAGATGATCCCGGCGATGAACGTGCCGTGCCCCACGTACTCCTTCACGACCGGGTCGGGATCGGCGACGGGGTCGGACGGGCGGACCCCCGCGGGCAGGCCCCCGCGCTTGAGAGGCTCGCCCGGGGTCGGCACGACGTGGCGCATCCACGGATAGAGGAGGTCGTGGTCCACCAGCAGGCCCGTGTCGATCACGACGATCGAGACGGGACGGGCGGGGGCGGCGGAGGGCGGGGCGATCCCCGGATGCCAGTCCCGTTCCGTGAACGCGGGCTCGTCCGACGGGCAGGAGTTCACCCCTCCGGTGGTGATGGCGATGATGTGGTTGCGGCTCCCCATCTTCCGGCCGCCGTTGCGCGCCTCCGCGAGCTTGATCGCCGCAAGCGCCCTGGTCACCCCGCCGTCACGTGAGCCGGAGTCATCCGGGTCGGTCACCGGGATCCGCAGCAGGCCTGCCCTGGCCTCCCGCTCGTGGGGCGGCGTGACCGGGACCCGCCTGCCGGCGTTGACCACCGGGACGACCTCGGACAGCTCCGCCGCCGGCACGAGGATGTGGCCGTATTCGTAGAGGAACCTCGGGTCCTCCTCGGGGCCGGCCGCCAAAGGGACTCCCATGGCCCTGGAGATCTGGCCGAGCTGTTCCATGAACCGGTCGAACGCCATCACGGCTCCTTGTCGCGGGGTTGTCATCCAGCCTTCGTCACCGAGTAAGAGCCGGTCGATGGCCGGCTGATACATCGAAACCGCGTGGACGCCCCGAAACCCCACGTCTAACATCGATCCGTGGGTGAGGGAAGCTCGCGGAAGCCTCGAAAGGCGGCGGATCCTCTCGACCTGCTGCCGATGGTCTTCGCGCGCCCGGCCGAGGCACTCGCGGGAGCGCGCGTCCTGCTGTCCCGCGCCCCGGATCCCCACGACGCCTCCGTCGCCCACCAGGTCATCGGCATCTGGGAGCGCGACTTCGGCGATCTCACCCTCGCGGTCGGCCACCTGCGGCGGGCACGCTCACTGGCCCGCCGCAGCGGCTCCGCCGACCGGGAGGCCGACGCGCTCGCGGCCCTCGGCGTCGCGGTCGTCTACACGGGCCGCACGGCCGAGGGACTGCGCGCCCTGGACGCGGGCGTGGCGCGGGGGGACGGCCTCACGGCGGCCCGCGTGCTGTTCCGCAGGGGCCGGGTCCTGTGGCTGCTCGGGAGGCACCGGGAGGCGCTCGACGACCTCCGCCGGGCCGTCCCGGTGCTGCGCGACGCGGAGGACACGATCTGGAGCGCGCGGGCGCTCACCCTGCGCGGGCTCGTCCACCTGGCCTTCGGGTCCACCGAGCAGGCCGACCGGGACTTCGTCGCCGCCGAGCGGCTCTGGGACCGCACCCGCCAGGACCACGACCGCAGCGTGGCGGTGTGGAACCGCGGCGCGGCGGCGTTCCGCTCCGGCGACCTGCCCACCGCCCTGCGCTATTTCGACGAGGCGGCCAGACGCTTCGAGGCCCTCGGCACTCCGGCCTTCGGCCTGAACATCGACCGGTGCGACGTGCTGCTCGCCGCGGGGCTCGCCGACGAGGCGCTCCAGGAGGCCGACGGCGCGACGGCCCTGCTGGAGCGGACGCGCGGGCAGAGCACCATGAAGGCCGAGCTCCTGCTGATCGCCGCCCGGGCCGCCATGGCCGCGGGCGACCCCGACACCGCCGTCGCGCGCGCCTGGGCGGCGCTGCGGCTGTTCGCGAGCCAGCGGCGCGAATGGGGGGAGGCCCACGCGCGCCTGGTGCTGTTCCGCTCGCGCGTCGCCACCGGCAGGGTCTCCGGGCGGCTCGTACGGGACATCGCCGCCGTCGCCACCCGCCTGTCGGAGCTGGGTTCCCCGGACACGGTGCAGGCGTCCCTGCTCGCGGGCCGGGTGGCGCTCGCGCTGGGCTGGCCGGAGGACGCCGACCGGCACCTGGCCGCCGCCGCGCGCGGCCGGCACCGGGGCCCCGCGCTCGCCAGGGTCGACGGGTGGCTGGCCGAGGCGCTGCGCGCGATGGCCGCGGGAGGTGGCCGCAGGGGAGTGCTCCACGCCTGCCGCAGGGGACTCGACGTGCTGGACGAGCACCGGCTGGCCCTCGGCGCGTCGGAGCTGCGGGCCCGCGCGACCGCGCAGGGAGCCGAGCTCGCGGCGCTCGCCCAGCGCGTGAGCCTGCGGCCGGGCAACGCCCGGGGCCTGCTGGTCTGGAGCGAGCGCTGGCGTGCCACCGCGCTGGCGGTGCCGCCCACCCGCCCGCCGGACGACCACGAGCTGCTCCGCGAGACGAGCGCCTTCCGCGAGATCACCAGCCGCGCGGAGGCCGCCCGGTCGGCGGGCACGCCGGCCCCCGCCCTGGAGCGCGAGCGGCGCCGCCTCGAACGCGCCATCCGCGCGCGGACCCTCCGGGCGCGCAGGGAGGGGACGATCAACGGCCGTCCCTTCGACGCGGGGGCCCTGCTGGACCGTCTCGGCGACCGCCGCCTGATCGAGATCGTCGACGTCGGAGGCGACGTCCACGTGCTCGTCTGCGGCGGCGGCAAGGTCCGCAGGTTCCAGGCGGGCCGTACCGCCGACGCGGCCGCCGAGATCGACCACCTCCGCGCGGCGCTGCGGCGGCTCGCGTACGAGCGGACGGCGCGGAGGGACGGCGGGACGGCGGCCCGGCGGGCGGACGAGAGGGCGGCGGAGCGGCTCCACCTGCTGGAGACGGGCGCGCGCCGCCTGCAGGACATGCTGCTCGGCCCGGCTCTCGGCCATCTCGGGCGGGGCCCGCTGGTGATGGTGCCCCCGGGACGGCTGCACGGGGTGCCCTGGGCGGCGCTGCCGGCGCTGCGCGACCGGGTGCTCGGCGTCTCGCCGTCCGCGGGCGCGTGGCTGCGGGCCGCCGGGGTGCCGCCCCCGGCGGGCGCGGGCGTCGTGCTCGTACGCGGACCTGGTTCGGCGACCTTCGGCGCGGAGGTGCCGTCCCTGGCGGCGCGGTACGGCGAGGCCACCCTCCTGGAGGGCGGCACCGCCACGGCCCCGGCCGTACTGAAGGCCATCGACGGCAGCCTGCTCGCGCACATCGCCGCGCACGGGACATTCCGGGCGGACAGTCCTATGTTCTCCTCGCTCCGCATGGACGATGGCGAGCTCACCGTCCACGACGTCGAGAGGCTCAACCGCGCCCCGTACCGCATCGTCCTGCCCAGCTGCGACTCCGGGGTGATGGAGCCGGTGGGGGCCGACGAACTGCTCGGCCTGGCGGCGGCGCTGCTGCCGCTCGGCACCGCCGGCATCGTGGCGAGCCTGGTCCCGGTCAGCGACCAGGCGGCGGTGCCGCTGATGCTCTCCCTGCACGAGGGGCTGCGCGCCGGGTTGGGCATGGCCGAGGCCCTTCGCGAGGCCAGGCGAGCGCTGCCCCCCGACCCCCTGCACCAGGCCACGGGGTGGTCGTTCACCGCCATCGGCGCCGCCTGAGCGGCCCGCCCGTGCCGACTTAGGTAGGGGGTGACTCATGCGCGGGCGCCGCCCGTCTCCCCAGCCTGGTGTGGACACCGGACAGGAGGCGTCCTATGACCACAGACAGCGAGCGCCGCGAATACTGCTCTCTGCCCCCGCAATCCACGCCCGTACACGCGGCCGGGCTCGCCGGCACCCGGCTCGAAGCCCTCATCCTCGGCCGGCTGAAGTGGCTGAACGGCACGGTGCTGCACTACTACTTCTTCGACCGCGAGACCGACGGCTCCACCGTGACCACCGGCGACGGCACGTCCGGCTTCGTGTCCTGGGTCGGCGGCAAGGACCAGCAGGACGTCGTCCGCGAGAGCTTCCAGGTCTGGAAGGACCTCGGCATCGGGCTGGAGTTCGCCGAGGTGGACGACCGCGCGGAGGCCGAGGTGCGCATCGGCTTCATGGAGGGCGACGGATCCTGGGCCTATCTCGGGCGCGACGCGCTGAGCATCGGGACCGACGCCCGCACCGTCAACTACGGCTGGCCGCTCACCACGTCCTACGGGCACACCACGGCGCTGCACGAGATCGGCCATGTCATCGGCATGCCGCACGAGCACCAGAGCCCGTTCGCCGGCATCGTCTGGGACGAGGAGGCGGTGTACCGCGACTTCGGGGCGCCTCCGAACAACTGGTCGCGGGAGAAGACCTTCAACAACGTGATCCGCAAGCTGGACCAGTCGGAGGTGACCGGGTCCATCTGGGACGCGACGTCGATCATGGAGTACACCTTCGGGCCGGGGCTCATCCTCGAACCCGAGCAGTACCGCCGCGGGGTGTTCCCTCCGGGCACGATCTCGGTGCTCGACGCGGAGTTCGCCCGCCAGTGGTACCCGCCGATGGGACCGGCGGGGCCGGCGCGGCTGTCCCCGTTCACGTCCGTCCCGCTGGGCCTGTCGTCCGCGGAGCAGGCCGACTACCTGATCGTGCCCGAGGGCACCCGGGACTACACGGTGGCGACGTTCGGCCAGAGCGACACCGTGCTCGGGCTGTTCGAGGAGATCGACGGGGAGCCGCGCTTCGTGGCGGCCGACGACGACTCCGGCAGGCCGCACAACTCCTCCGTCACCGCGCACCTGGTCAAGGGCCGCCGCTACCTCGTGCGCGTGCGGCTGTACTCCGCGAGGGGGTCGGGCCAGACGGCGATCATGTACTGGTGAGCCGGGGGGCCGCTCCGGTCAGCCCCCCGTCAACTCCTCCTCAAGTGCCCCCAATTGGAGGGAGCCGTGGGCGGGGATGGGTAGCCATCCCATCAGTTGTCCATCAAGGGGGAGAGGGGCATGAAACGTGCTGTCTTGGGCGCGATGATGCTCGGGGGCGTAGGCCTGGGCGTGATGCGGTGGCTCACGTCGCGCCAGACCAAGGTCAGGGCCCAGCGGGAGGCGAGCCGGTGGCTGATGGTCACCATCAACCGCCGGCCCGAGGAGGTGGTGCCGGACGGGCGGTTGCCCGAGCCGCTGGCGCGCCTGGGCGAGACGATCGAGGTACAGGTCCGCGAGGCGCCCGGCGACCGCGGCACCGAGCTCGGCGCGCGGCCGATCAGGCCGGTGCCCACAGGCGTCGACGAGGTCATGGCGCGCCTCGCCGGGGAGGACCCGCGCCAGGCGGTACGGAGGGCTCTGCGGGAGTCCAAGTGCCTGATCGAGACCGGGGAGGTGCTGCTGCCGGACGAGCCGCCGACGACGCGGCCCATGCCCACCGGAAGGCTTGTGGATCTCGCCGCGCAGCGCGCGGGCGGGGAGGGACCGCTGTGAAGGCACTCACCTGGCAGGGCATCGACGATCTGTCGGTGGAGCGCGTGCCCGACCCTCGGATCCTTAACGCCCAAGACGCGATCGTCAAGGTGCGGCTGACCACCACCTGTGGCTCCGACCTGCACCTTCTCGGTGGCTACATCCCGGCTATGCGCGCGGGGGACGTCATCGGCCACGAGTTCCTCGGCGAGGTCGTCGAGGTCGGCTCGGAGGTCCGCAGGCACAAGGTGGGCGACCGGGTGGTGGTCTGCTCGATCATCGGCTGCGGGCGGTGCTGGCACTGCCAGCACGACATGTGGTCGCTGTGCGAGAACAGCAACCCCAAGCCGGGCATCACCGACATGATGTGGGGCGGCTCGACGGCCGGGATCTTCGGCTACTCCCACGCCATGGGCGGCTTCAAGGGGAGCCACGCCGAGTACGCGCGCGTCCCGTTCATCGACTACGGCGCGTTCTCCGTGCCCGACGGGGTCGACGACCTGAACGCCCTGTTCGCCTCGGACGCGGCGCCCACTGGGTGGATGGGCGCCGATCTCGGAGGGGTGCGCCCGGGTGACGTGGTCGCGGTGTGGGGCTGCGGAGGCGTGGGACAGATGGCGGCGCGGGCCGCGATCCTCCACGGCGCCGACCGGGTCATCGCCATCGACCGCTACCCCGAACGCCTCACGATGGCCGAGCGCCACATCGGGGCCGAGACCATCGACTACACCCGCACGGACGTCGTCGCCGAACTGCGCGAGCGCACCGGCGGCAGGGGTCCGGACGTGTGCATCGAGGCGGTCGGCCTGGAGGCCGACGGCGCGGGCCCGCAGAAGGTCTACGACAGGGCCAAGCAGCGGCTCCGGCTCGAACAGGACCGCCCCATCGCGGTGCGGGAGGCCATCCACGCCTGCCGCACGGGCGGGTCGGTGTTCGTCCTCGGCGTCTTCGCCGGGATGGTCGACAAGTTCCCGCTCGGCGCCCTGATGAACAAGGGGCTGACGTTCCGGGGGGCGCAGCAGCACGGGCAGCGCTACATCCCGAAGCTGCTGGACCTGATGTCCAAGAACGAGCTGAGGGCGGCCCACCTCGCTACGCACACCATGACGCTCGACGACGCGCCGAGGGGTTACGACATGTTCAAGAACAAGAGGGACGGGTGCGTGCGCGCGGTCTTCCGCCCGTGGGCGTAGCCACGCTCGCGGATCGCGGGCGGACGGCCGCACGGGTCGGGCCCGCTCACCTCGCGTGAGCGGGCCTGACCGTGTGAGGGTCGTGGAGCCTAAGGGACCGGCGGAGTCCAAGGTCCCCGCCGTGTGGGACCTTCGCCGCTGACAGGGCCGAGGGGACGAGCGGGATGCTCGAACCAGGGCGGTAGTCAGGGAGGCGGCCATGATCATGAATGTCGGGGACGTCATGGGCAAGGTGGCCATCGCGGTCCAGCTGAACACGTCGTTCGCCGACCTCGTCGAGACGATGCGCCGCTTCAAGGTCGGCGCCGTGGCGGTCCTCGACCCCGACCGGCGGCCCGTGGGCGTGGTGTCCGCGCACGACCTGCTGCTGAAGGAGATCGACGCGCCGCGGGCGGGGGTGTTCGAGGGCCACCGGCTGCGCAAGGAGCACGCCAAGGCCGCAGGGAGCACGGCCGCGCAGGTCATGACGACCCCCGCGATCACCGTGACCGAGAGGACACCGGTCAGGGAAGCGGCCCAGATCATGCACGACCACCGGATCAGGCAGCTCCCCGTGATCGACGCCACCGGCAAGATCGTCGGTACCGTCCACCAGTCCGACCTGCTCAAGGTCTTCCTGCGTCCGTCCTCGGACGTGCGCGCCGACGTCGACGACGCCCTCTGGCGCGCCTCCGTCGACCCCGACACCCTGTCGGTCAGGGTCGACCACGGCCTGGTGTCGCTGCGGGGGACGGTGCCGCGGCGCTCGCAGATCGCGCGGGCCGTCCAGGGGGTGCAGGCGATCGACGGCGTCATCGAGGTGGACGACCAGATGGGCTACGAGGCCGACGACCTCGTCACCGTGCCGCCGCTGTACCTCTGATCGTCACCCCTTCGCACGCCCCCGGGACCGGTGCGTCCCTGTCTCGTGTGAAGGTGGAGGCAGGACGCGGACCCGTCCAGGCGGGCCCGAGCCCAGCTCGTCGAGGAGGGGATGCGCGATGGCCGGACAGATCGTCGTGGGGATCGACGGTTCCCCCTCGGCCGCTGCGGCGGTGGAGTGGGCGGCCGACGACGCGATGCGAAGGGGGGCGCGGCTGAGGATCGTGCACGTCTGGGAGCCGTGGTCGTACGACTTCCCGTTCAAGGCGGCGCCCCGCTCGCAGAGCTCGCTTCCGGCGTACTGGACGGGCGCGCTGGAGGCGGCCGTCGACTGGGTACACGACCACTCGCCGGGCGTCGAGGTGAGTTCCGCGCTGGTCACCGGGGCCGTGTCCGAGAGGCTCACCACCGAGTCCGAGTACGCAGACGAGCTCGTCCTCGGCGGCACGGGGCCCGGCGGCCTCGCGGGACTGGTGCTCGGCTCGGTCGGCCGGTCGGTCACCGGGCACGCCGAGGGTCCGGTGATCGTGGTGCGCCGCTCCGCGCCCACGCGCGACGGCGAGATCGTCGTCGGGTTCGACGGGTCGGAGGAGTCCGGGGCCGCCCTGGAGTACGCGCTCCAGCGGGCCAGGCTGCGGGGAGCACCGGTCCACGTCCTGTACGCCTGGTCGGCGCCGCCGTTCGCGCCGGACGCCACCGCCTACGCGGGAGGCGTGCGGGAGGCGGCCGAGGAGGAGTCGCGCGAGGTCCGGCGCCGCCTGCACCCCTGGCAGGAACGGTATCCCAACGTGCGGATGACCGGCTCCGCCGTGCGCGGGCACGCGGTTCACGCGCTGTCCGACGCCTCGCGCGAGGCCGATCTCGTCGTGGTCGGCTCCCGGGCGCACGGCACGTTCGGCCACGTCTTCACGGGCTCGGTCGCCCACGGCGTCCTGCGCCACGCGCGCTGCCCGGTCGCGATCGTACGTCCGCGCCGCCCGCATGCCGAGCGCCCGTCCGCCACCGCACACTGAGCCCTCGTCCGCCACCGCACGTCGAGCGCCCGTCCGCCACGCACGCTGAGCCCTCGCCGGTCGCCGTCCGCTTGGATCCGGCCGGGCCGGTGGCGGGGTCCGGTGGCGGCGCGGGGCATGGGCGGGTGGTGGGGCGGCACGGGGCTGGTCAAGCGGCACCCGATCTTTGCGTAAATGTCGTGACCTGGCCATTCGTGCGGATTCGGGTGGGGTGTCGTGTGGGAGACTTCCTTTATGGCGGACGTCCAACCGCGCTCGCTGATGCCGCACATGCGGCTCGACGAACTGCTGTCGGAACTGCAGGTCAGGCTGGAAACCGTGCTGGCGACACGCGACAGGGTCCACGCCCTGCTCGACGCGGTCGTCTCGGTGGGCAGCGACCTCGATCTTGAGACGGTGTTGCGCCGCATCGTGGAGACCGCCACCACCCTCGTGGACGCCACCTACGGCGCCGTCGGCCTGATCGGCGAGGGGAACACCCTCGTGCAGTTCGTCCCCGTGGGGCTCTCCGAGGAGGAGATCGCCCGCATCGAGCACTGGCCCCACGGGCTCGGGCTCCTGGGGCTGCTGATCAAGGAACCGCGCCCGCTGCGGCTGCACCACATCGCCGAGCATCCCGAGTCGTACGGCTTCCCGCCCGGCCATCCGCCGATGGGCTCGTTCCTCGGCGTGCCGATCCGCGTGCGCGAGGAGGTCTTCGGCAACCTCTACCTGACCGAGAAGCGCGGCGGCGGCGACTTCGAGGAGGAGGACGAGGCCATCGTCATGGCCCTGGCCACGGCGGCCGGCGTCGCCATCGAGAACGCCAGGATGTACGAGGAGACGCGGCGGCGCGAGGTGTGGCTCCAGGCGTCCTCCGAGGTGACCACAAGCCTGCTGTCCGGGGCCGACTCCCACGAGGTGCTGACGCTGATGGCCAGGCGGGCGCGCGAGATGGCCGACGCCGACGTCGCGGTGGTGCTCCTTCCGTCGGCCGACGGCGAGAAGCTCCGCGTGATGATCGCCGACGGGGTGGCGGCCGGTGAGGTCACGGCGGTGGAGGTGGTGGTCGGCGACTCGCTTTCCGGGCGGGCGTTCACCCGCGGGGAGCCCGTCGTGGTCACCGACCTCGCCGCGTCCGAGATCCCCGCGGTGATCTCCGGCGACCTGGAGGTCGGGCCCGCCGTGGCGGTGCCCCTCGGAGCGCCGGGCGCCGTGCGCGGGGTGCTGTCGCTGGGCAAGCGCTCGGGCCGCATCCCGTTCAGCCAGTCCCACGTGCGCATGCTGCACTCCTTCGCCGGGCAGGCCTCCATCGCGCTGGAGCTCGCCGAGGCGCGCGAGGACGCCGAGCGGCTCGGCCTGCTGGAAGACCGCGACCGCATCGCCAAGGACCTGCACGACGTGGTCATCCAGCGGCTCTTCGCGGTCGCCATGACGCTGATGAGCGCGGTCCGCCTGGTCGACAAGCCGGAGGCGTC
Organism: Sphaerisporangium sp. NPDC049002; assembly: GCF_040649355.1. Classification (NCBI taxonomy): domain Bacteria; kingdom Bacillati; phylum Actinomycetota; class Actinomycetes; order Streptosporangiales; family Streptosporangiaceae; genus Sphaerisporangium; species Sphaerisporangium sp. NPDC049002. Next base: position 13,736 of record NZ_JBEZFH010000078.1, read on the forward strand.
CTCGCGCCTCAAGCACGCCGTCGACGAGCTCGACGGCACGATCAGGCAGATCCGTTCGACCATCTTCGCTCTCCAGACGCCTCCCGACGCGGAGGCGCCCAGCTTTCGCGGGCAGATCGTCGCGCTGGTCGAGGGCGCCCGGGGGCACCTCGGTTTCATGCCCGGCCTGCGCATGGAGGGCCCCGTCGACAACAAGGTGCCGCCGCAGCTGGCCGAGCACCTGCTGGCCGTCCTGCGCGAGGCTCTGTCCAACGTCGTACGGCACGCCCGCGCCTCCCGGGCCGACGTCGCCGTGGAGGCAGCGGGCGGCTGGCTGACGCTCCAGGTCGAGGACGACGGCGTGGGCCTGGCACCGGGCGGGCGCCGCAGCGGTCTGCGCAACCTCTGCGACCGCGCCACCCGGTTCGGCGGCACCTTCGCCGCGGAGAGCGCCGAAGAAGGCGGCACCCGCGTCGTCTGGCGCGTCCCCCTCGACTAGAAGCCCGTCCCTGTCAGCCGAGGCCCGTGAGTCACGGCGTGTCGGTCTGGGCCTGTCAGCCGTGGCCTTGTCAGTCACGGCCCGTGAGCCGCGCGCCTGTCAGCCGCGCCTCTCGGCCTTGAGCTGGGCCGCGAGGGCCGCCGCCTGGGTACGGCGCTGCATGTCGAGCTTGGCGAGAAGGTTCGAGACGTAGTTCTTGACCGTCTTCTCGGCCAGGAAGAGGCGCTCGCCGATCTGCCGGTTGGTCATGCCCTCGCCGATCAGCTCAAGGATGTGCCGCTCCTGGCCGGTGAGCGCGGCCAGCGGGTCGTTCCTGCTCGCCTGGTCGCGCAGGCGCCGCAGCATCGACGCGGTGGTCTTGGGGTCGAGCAGCGACTCGCCCCCGGCCACCGTGCGCACCGCCCCGACCAGGTCGGAGCCGTGGATCTGCTTGAGCACGTAACCGGCCGCTCCGGCCATGACCGCGTCGAACAGGGCGTCGTCGTCGGCGAAGGACGTCAGCATGAGGCACGAGAGCCCCGGCGTCCTCGAACGGACCTCGCGGCAGACGTCAACCCCGTTCCCGTCCGGCAACCGCACGTCGAGCACGGCGACATCCGGTTTGAGCGCGGGGATACGGGCCATGGCCTGCTGGGCCGTGCCCGCCTCGCCGACGATCTCTATGTCGTCCTCGGACGACAGCAGGGCGGCCACGCCACGCCGCACCACCTCATGGTCGTCGAGGAGGAACACGCGAATCATAGTCGGACGGTAACCGCCCGCCCGCCTCCCCGGAAGGGACCAAGGTCCCCTCCCGCACGTGTCGTCCGTCTCCGCCTGCGGCACGGCCTCACCCGGGCCCGCGTCCTTGGCGGGCCCGGTGTGGAGAGGCGTCTAGCCCTGCTTCTCGATCGGTACGCGCTGGGTCTCCTGCCTCTCCTCCGCGAGCGGGATGTCCACTTCGAGGATCCCGTCGTGGTAGACGGCCCTGACGTCCTTCTCGTCGGCGTTCGGCGGCAGCGGGATCGAGCGGCTGAACTCGCCGTACCTGAACTCGGTGCGGTGCGGCTCTGACCGCTCCTCCTTGCGCTCGCCGTGGATGGTCAGGACTCCGTTGGAGACGATGACCTCCACGTCGTTCTCGGGGTCGATGCCGGGCACCTCGGCCCGGACGACGTAGTGGCCGTCCTTGACGGTGTCCTCGAAACGGACCATCTGGGTCCCTGCGTACGGCCGGGCGCCGGTGAAGGGCGCCTCCAGCCAGTCCAGCAGATCCGGCACCAGTCCCCTGGACTCCCGGCGGGTTGGCATGGCCATGGTGACCTCCCTGGCTCGTCTGGCGCTTCACCTCCATCTGATGCCTGGGCGGGTCCCCGGGTGCAGGGGTCCTAGGTCCCGAATGCCGGGGACATTCGCCCTCGCGCCCGGCGCCCCGAGCCGGCCGCGCCCGGAGCGCCCGGCGTTCTCGGCGCGTCAGCCGCGCCTGGAGCGGCCGGCGAGCTGGGCGACGTCCTCGGCCGCGTCGCCGGTCAGCTTGTCGGCCAGATCGGCGAGCGCGCGCCCGGCCGCCAGCTCGTCCCCGATCTCCGGTACGGGCCGGTCGACGGGGTTGCGCCGGGCGTATCCGACGCTCTCGTGCCTCCGGCCTCCACGGGTGATCAGGACGGCTCTGGCGATGGTGCGATCGTCGTTGTCGTCCTCGGTGATGTAGATCTCCACGGTCCACTGCTTGGCCTGCATGACGGCACCTCCTGCCGGTTTCCTCCCTCAACCATCTCTCACCCGGCCGGGCCGCCCGCCGCCGGGCCGGTGGAGGCGGCCAGGCGCAGTGACGCGGCCACCGCCTCCCGCAGGTCGCGAACGCGGTGACCGGAAAGCTCCAACAGGGTGACCTCGTCGGCCCAGGGGGCGGTCTCGGAGACGACCGCGCGCGCCTGTCTCTTGGTGAGGTGCCCGTGCGCCCTGATGAGGCCCTCGCGCCAGGTGTTGGCCAGCTTGCCGTGCGCGTTGTCGAGGATGCCCCGCAGCAGGCGGTCCGTCTCGCCCGACGGGGGCGGCAGCCGTACGGCGTCGATCACCCGGCCCGTGTGGGTGATGTCGTACAGCGGGAGGATCGGCCCGCAGAGCTCCCCGAAGCCGGTCGGCGGCTCGGCGAGGTGAACCCGTACATGGGTGGCGCGGGTCGCGAGCAGCAGGCGGGGGAGCGCAGCCGTGAGGCCGGCCGGCACGGCCACCGCCACCCGCGCGGGCGAGGAGGCGTACGGCTTGGCCAGCCATGTGGACAGCCGGGCCCTCGGCACCCCGGGGTACGCCTCCTTCGGCCAGTCGCCCACCAGGACCTCCCACGCGTAGTCCGGTTCCTCGCCGGGGCCGGGGACCGGCTCCGGGCCCTGCCCGGGAGGCGGACCGGCCGGGCGCGACTCCACCGACTGGGGCCCCTGGGTGTAGATGGCGGTGCCGAAGCGCTCGACCCGCGCGGCGACGGCCGGGCGCGTCTTGGTGGTGGGGCGCAGGACGTAGAGGTCGGCGGCCGAGCCGATGGCCTCCGCGCCGAAGTAGCGGTTGAAATCCGGATACATCGCCTCTACGGCGAGGTTGAGGTCGTGCAGGGCGCCCTGTACCTTCAGCGCGAGCATGGGGGTGCGCTCGCTCGCCCCGTACGCCAGCAGGATCCGGCCCTGATCCGGATCGCGCAGCCCCTCCACGGCCCTGGCGACGAACAGCCCGACCCCCTCGGGGGTGTAGGGCGGGTCGGTGATCGCGAGGTCGGCCTGGCCGCGGGCCGACGGGGGCAGGCAGAGGCGCAGGTCGGCCCAGCGGGTGCGCACGTCGAGGCCGAGGCTCTCGGCCTGCGCGTCGATGTAGGCCAGGATGCGATCGTCGAGGTCGACCACGGTGACCTGGACGCCCGGGTGGATCATCGCGACCGCCAGCGAGGTCAGGTCGTGGTCGCCCACGCAGAGCAGCCGCGAGCCGGGCAGCCAGAACCGGGCGCCGAGCAGCAGCGCCCTGCGCACGACGGTCTCGGGCGTCGCCGCCACGTGGTCGAGCACGTGCCGGGCGCGCGGAGCTCCCGCGATCAGCTTCTCCATGCGCTCGACCACGTCCGCGTGCCCGGCGAGCAGGTGGGCCACCGGATCGACCGGGACGCCGAAGCCCTCGCCGAGCAGGTCGCGGTACGCGCGCGCCTGCTCGGGCGTCAGCCGGAACCGCTCGCCCGACCGCTGCGGGCCCGCCTCGCGCAGGAGCGTCTCGATGCCGCGCCGCGACGTCGCCGTGCGCCTGACCAGGTCGGCCAGGGTCCACCAGCCGCCGTCGCACATCAGCGCGAGGGCCGCGCGGAACCGTCCGGCGTCCACCCCGGCCTCGTCCAGCAGCCTGTTCAGTCCCTCGGGTTCCATGCCGCAACCCTAGTGAAGGGCGAGCCGGTCCCCGTCCGCGCGGTGCGCGTGCCACCTGGGCCGGCCGGGCGTGTCCGGAGGGCCGCGCGGGCGGTCCGCTGACTACAATCCCCCGGGGCGAGGTCACGGGGAGTGTGCGAAGCGTCATGCTGCACGGCATAGATGTGTCCAACTGGCAGGGCGCCGTCGACTGGTCGGAGTACGCCGGCGGCGGCGTCGACTTCGGCTTCGCGAAGGCGAGCGAGGGAACGGCGTTCACCGACAAGTGGTTCGCCCGCAACTGGACGGGGATGCGCGAGAACTGGCTGGTCTGCGGGGCCTACCACTTCGGGCACCCGAAGGGCGATCCCGACGACCAGGTGCGCCACTTCCTCAACGTGGTCGACGAGGCGGGCGGCCTGAGGCGCGGCGACCTGGTCGCCCTCGACCTGGAGCACTCGGGCCACCTGCCGCCCGAGGAGGTCGCCGCGTTCGCCCGGCGCTGGTGCCACGTGATGACCCGGCTCACCGGCGTCAGGCCCCTCATCTACACCTTCCTGTCGTTCGCCAAGAAGGGCTACTGTCAGGGGCTGGACGACTACCCGCTGTGGATCGCCGCCCCGAGCCACCCGAAGGGGCACCCCGTGGTGCCGCCGCCCTGGAACAGGTGGACCATCCACCAGTACGCCCATGGGCCGATCGACCGCAACGTCTTCCGGGGCACCCGCGCCCAGCTCACCGCGCTCGGCTTCCAGCCCCACAAGCGCGAGAGCAAGGCGTAGGCGACGGCGATAAACGGGGGCGGTTCCCGGTAGCATCGGGCACGATAAAAGCGAAATCACGTCCACGACTTTTCTTGGAGTAATCGTGTCTGCCGCCCTCGAACTACGCATCACCCTCGCCGGAGCCGAGCGTGTGGTGGCGGGCGGCACGACGGCCGGCGAGGCCCTCGCGGCGGACGGCCGCGCCGTCGTCGCCGCGAAGATCAACGGCCACCCGCGCGACCTCGCCACCGAGGTCGCCGACGGCGACACCGTCGAGCCCATCGCGATCGACAGCGAGGAGGGCCGGTCCATCCTCCGTCACTCCACCGCCCACGTGATGGCGCAGGCCGTCCAGGAGATCTTCCCCGGCGCCCGGCTCGGCATCGGCCCGCCCGTGGAGAACGGCTTCTACTACGATTTCGACGTCGAGCAGCCGTTCACCCCCGACGACCTCAAGCGCGTCGAGAAGCGCATGCGCGAGATCGTCAAGCAGGGCCAGGCATTCTCCCGGCGCGCGGTGTCCGACGAGGCCGCCCGCGAGGAGCTGGCCGCCGAGCCCTACAAGCTGGAGCTCATCGGGCTCAAGGGCGGCGCGGCCGACGAAGAGAGCGTCGAGGTGGGCGGCGACCAGCTCACCATCTACGACAACCTCGACCCCAAGTCGGGCGAGCTGTGCTGGAAGGACCTCTGCCGGGGCCCCCACCTGCCCACCACCCGGGTCATCCCGGCGTTCAAGCTGATGCGCTCGGGTGGCGCCTACTGGCGGGGCAGCGAGAAGAACCCCCAGCTCCAGCGCATCTACGGCACCGCGTGGGAGTCCCGCGAGAAGCAGGACGAGTATCTCGCGCTCCTCGCCGAGGCCGAGAAGCGCGACCACAGGAAGCTGGGCGCCGAGCTCGACCTGTTCTCCTTCCCGACCGAGCTGGGCTCGGGCCTCGCCGTGTTCCATCCCAAGGGCGGCATCGTGCGCCGCATCATGGAGGACTACTCCCGGCGCAGGCACGAGGAGGCGGGCTACTCCTTCGTCAACACCCCGCACATCACCAAGGAGAACCTCTACCAGGTCTCCGGCCACCTCGACTGGTACGCCGACGGCATGTTCCCGCCCATGGAGCTGGAGGGCGCGCGCTACTACCTCAAGCCCATGAACTGCCCGATGCACAACCTGATCTTCAGGTCGCGCGGGCGGTCCTACCGCGAGCTGCCGCTGCGCCTGTTCGAGTTCGGCACCGTCTACCGCTACGAGAAGTCCGGCGTCGTGCACGGCCTCACCCGAGTGCGCGGCATGACGCAGGACGACGCCCACATCTACTGCACCCGCGACCAGATGCAGGACGAGCTCAAGAGCCTGCTGCGGTTCGTGCTCGGTCTGCTGCGCGACTACGGCCTCGACGACTTCTACCTGGAGCTGTCCACCCGCGACCCCGAGAAGTCCATCGGCACCGACGAGGTCTGGGAGGAGGCCACCGAGGCGCTGCGGGTGGCGGCCTCGGCCGAGAACCTCGACCTCGTCCTCGACGAGGGCGGCGCGGCCTTCTACGGCCCCAAGATCTCCGTGCAGGCCAAGGACGCCATCGGCCGCACCTGGCAGATGTCGACCATCCAGGTCGACCTCAACCTCCCGGAGCGCTTCGAGCTGGAGTTCCAGGGGGCCGACGGGTCGCGCCAGCGTCCCGTCATGATCCACCGCGCGCTGTTCGGGTCGATCGAGCGGTTCTTCGGCGTCCTGGTGGAGCACTACGCCGGGGCGTTCCCTCCGTGGCTGGCGCCCGTGCAGGTCGTCGGCATCCCGATCGCCGACGCCCACGTGTCCTACCTCGGCGACGTGGCCAAGCGGCTGCGCGAGAAGGGCATCCGCGTGGAGGTCGACGGCTCCGCCGACCGCATGCAGAAGAAGATCCGCAACGCCCAGAAGTCCAAGGTGCCGTTCATGCTCCTCGCCGGTGACGACGACGTCGCCAACGGCGCCGTCTCCTTCCGCTACCGCGACGGCGAGCAGAAGAACGGCGTTCCGGTCGACGAGGCCATCGCCGAGATCCTGGACGCGATCGAGCGCCGCGTCCAGGTCTGATCACGCGGTCCGACCACGCAGGCGGATCGCAAGGTCTGACCACACGGTCCGATCGCCCGGGCGTTGAGCGTCCGGGCGGTCGGCCGTCACCCCGTCACGATCTTCAGAAGGCCTCGACGAGATCGTCGTCGGACCTCGCCGGCTGCCGCTCGTCCGGGAGCCGCACGTCGTCCACGGTCACGTTGACCTCGACGACCCGCATCCCCAGCATGTGGCTCACGGTGCGCGCCACGTTGACCTTGACGTCGCCGGCGACCTCCATGACGATATGGCCGTACTCGATGACGATGGTGACGTCGACGGCGACCTGACGGTTGTCGATGCGGGCGCGTACGCCCTGGTTCGGGCGCTTGGCACCGACGCCGATGCGGTCGCGCACCGACTCCAGCGCCCGTTCGAGATCTCCACCCAGGTCCGCGACCCCGGTGACCTCAAGCGCGGCGAGGGCGGCGACCTTCTCCACGACCTCGTCGGCGACCTTGATGCGCCCCCTGACGCCGGTCGCGGTGTCGGGCTCGTCGGCCACCAGGCCGGTTCCGATCTCGTCGCCGTGCCCCGTGGCGCCGGGGGACTCCTCGAAGCGGGACTCGGACTCGTCCTCCGCGTGCGCGGGCGCGGGGAAGGAATCGGGCACGTGATCGGGCAACGCCTGCGAGGACTCCGCGTACTCCTCGTGGAGCCGGCTGCCCGCGGACGATTCCTCGGTGGAGACGGTGTCGGTCATGGAAGCTCCTGATGTCGGGGGCCGATGCCGGTTTCGGGGCCGGTGTCCTCGCGGCACGTCCCTGTCATACCGGTTCGGCCCGTCGTCCGGGTGAGATTCCGCCGAAACCGTGCCCCATCCGTCCGCGGTCGTAGGGACGCGCCCGCTCGTCACCGCCCCGGCGGCTCGTCCTATGCTGCAAGGCATGCAGGAGCCGATTGAGCAGCCCGGTGCGGGAGATCCCGACAACTTCCAGCGTCTGTGGTCCCCGCACCGCATGGCCTACATCAAGGGGGAGAACAAGCCGAGCGGCACCGGCCCAGGTGAGGGCTGCCCGTTCTGCGAGATCCCCACGATGAGCGATCAGGACGGGCTCGTCGTCGCCCGGGGCTCCTCGGTGTTCACGGTGCTCAACCTCTATCCGTACAACTCCGGGCACCTGATGGTCTGCCCGTACCGCCACGTCGCCGACTACGCCGACCTGGACGAGGCCGAGACCACGGAGCTGGCCGACTTCACCAAGCGCGCGATCGTGTCGCTGAGGAAGGCCAGCGGCGCCCAGGGGTTCAACGTGGGCATGAACCTCGGCCACGTCGCCGGGGCCGGCATCGCGGGTCACCTGCACCAGCACGTCGTGCCGCGCTGGGGCGGCGACACGAACTTCATGCCGGTGGTCGGGCACACCAAGGTGCTCCCGCAACTGCTCAAGGACACCCGGGAGCTCCTGGCCGACGCCTGGCCCGCCTAGGCGGCGACGGAGTCCACACCCTTCACGTACTTGCACTGGATCCGCTCGCCGTGATGCATGCCCCTGCATTCGGTCTTGCTGAGCGTGCGGTCGTTGACCGTGAGCTTGCGGCGCGCGTCCGCCTCTAGGTCGTCGATCTTCGATCCCCTTAGAGGTCGGACCAGCGGCTCCAGCGCCAGGCTGTCGTGGGTGTTGGCCGCGCTGATCCCGACAGAGATCGGCAGACCGCTCCGTTCGGTGATGAGGTGGATCTTCGACCCTTTCTTGCCGCGATCGACAGGATTCGGGCCTGTCAGCTCCCCCCTTTTGCCGCCCGGACGCTGACGGAGTCGATCGCGCAGCGCGACCAGTCCAGTTCCCCTCGGGCGCCGAGTTCGTCCAGCAGGATCCGGTACAGCTTGGCCCACACCCGGGCGGCGCTCCAGCCCATCCGGGGTTCAAATCCCCGAGCCTCCGCACTACAAAGGCCCTTTCGCAGGATTGCGAGAGGGCCTTTCTGCTGCCCGGAATTGAGATGTGTGGTCGGCGCTGCCTGTCGTCGGGTGTTGGGGGCGTCAGTGGCTGACGACTCGTTCCTCCGGACTCCCGCGCCGCACCCGGAGGTCCTACCTGGCGGGCTTGCCACGACCGCCAGGGAGGCGGTGGTCAGGCCGAGGTGGACGTGGAGGCGGCGGTCATTGCTGTTTCCAGTTGGTTCAGGATTGTGTACGCGTCGTGGGCCAGGGTTCTGGAGTCGGGGCTTTCGATGTAGAAGACCCCGGCAAGATTGAGGGAACCTCGTGGTGGGTCGAAGGACGCCATGGGCGTTCCCGGCGGCAGGCTGGTGAGGTCTGGCACGATCTCGATGTGGCTCCGGGGCGAGACCAGGGAACGCAGGTCGAGGTGGGTGGGCTCGAACGTGGGTGTGCTCCTCCAGGGGACGCCCAGGGAATCGGCCGCGATCATGTTGACCGAGCCGGCGGCCCGACGGCCGGGGCCGGTGATCATCTGCCTGGGTAGGCCCGGGTTGTTCCCGAGGGAGGCCATCGTCAGGGCGCCCACCAGGTCGACGCCGTGGATCGCCTCAACCTGCCGGGTCAGCAGGTGCCCGCCGAAGCGGGCAGCCGTCTCCAGCAGGCAGACTCGCCGGCCGGGCAGCAGCTTCATCTCGGTGTGGGTGCCGCAGGTGCCGAGCCCGAGCGCGTTCACGGCCTGTACCGACGCCCGCTCGATCTCGCGCTGCAGCGGCTCGGGCAGGACGGACGGCGCGAGGTTGCCCCGCTCGACGAACGGGCGCAGCGTGGGGAGCCGCTCGGTGATGCACACCGGGTGGTAGGTTCCCTCGACGACCAGGCCCTCGACGCTGAGGTAGTCGGCGTACCGTGCGTCGTCGTGCCAGGACGACCGGCTGGACACGATGATCTCCTCGGCGATGAGCTCGCCGGGCTCGGCCACGTAAAGTTCCGCCATGTTCGCCTGCCGCGCCTTCTCGGCGGCGGCGCGGGCCCGGGCGTACGCGGCCGGGATGTCCTCCGGCCGCTCGACGACGACCTGGCCGATGGAGCCCGCGCCCCACGCCGTCTTGAGCAGCACGGGCGGGGCGAGCAGTGTCCAGGCGAGGCGCAGGTCCTCCACCGAGTCGACCGGGTGGAAACCTGGGACCGGTACGCCGGCTTCGGCCCACGTCCGCCGCATGAGCCGTTTGCTGCGCGCCTTGATCACCTCGCCGCCCGGCCCGGGCAGGCCGAGCCGGTCGGCGGCCACGGTGGTGGCGATCAGGGCGAATTCCGAGAAGGTGAGGACGCCCTGGGCGCGGACGGACCGCGCCGCCTCGACGATCCGGCCCGCCAGCGCCTCGCCCGCGAGCCCGTCCCCGGTCGCGTCGAGGACGGAGGCGCAGTGCGCGGCGATGGCCGCCCCACCCCCGGCCGGGGGCGCGGAGATGGCGAGCAGATGGACCTCCGCGTGCGCGGCGACGCGGGGGAGCACGTCGGAGAGCGGCGGTCCGCCACGCGCGTAGACCAGCAGGATCGGGGGTCTGGTCATCGGCCTACTCCTGGAAGACGAAGTAGCCGTTGGCCGCGAAGTCCCAGCCGGGCCTGCGGTAACGGGCGGGCGGCAGGGGGTAGCCGGCGTCGAGGTACGCCTGGAGGAAGTAGGCCGCCTCGGGCTGGTCGAGGCCTATCTCCCGCAGCAGCTCGCCGTCCAGGCCCGTCTCCTGCCCTCGGGCGAAGTCGATGAGCTGGAACAGCAGGCCGGTGCCCTGCGGCATTCTGATCTTCGGGCGCCAGGCCAGGTAGTCGGGGATCACGCCGCTGATCGCCGCGCGCAGGATCCACTTCTCGATGCCGTCACGGAACTTGTACTCCATCGGGAGCTTCCAGGCGAAGTCCACCACCTCGCGGTCCAGGAAGGGGACGCGCGCCTCGACGGTGTTCATCATGGAGAGCCGGTCGACCCGTTGCAGGTCGGTGCGGTGCAGGTTCATCACGCGGTAGCGGCTCATGGCGACCGGGTCGGGGTGCTCGCGGAACAGCTCGTACCCGGCCAGCGACTCGTCGCTGCCGTCCCCGACCAGCACGACCTTGAGGCCGAGCTCGCGCGCCACCTCGTAGGCCGGCGCCATCACGCAGGAGTCCATGATGTCGATCACCTCGAAGGTCTCGACCTGCTGCACGATCGACTTCATGCTGTCGATGAGCTCGCCGTACTCCAGGTGCCGCGTTATCTGCCGGATGCCGAGGTCCCGGCAGGAGCGCTCGGCGAAGTCCAGGTCAGGTGCGCCCGGGAAGCCGACGCTGATCGCCGTCACTTCGGGGTGGTGGCGGGCCGCCAGCCCGAGGACGGCCGCGCTGTCCACGCCGCCGCTGTAGATCACGCCGATCGGCAGGTCGGTCTGGACACGCTTGCGCACCGCATTGTCCATCAGCCCGCGGAACCCGGCGACGAGCTCGTCCTCGCCGTCTGGCAGGGGGCTGTCGTCCCGCTCGTCGTAGCGGTGCGGGCCCGCGCCGTCCACCATCAGGTGGCCGGGCGGGAACTCCCGGGGAGTCACCTGGATCGGGAGGAAGCACTTGATCTCGGACGCGAACAGTAGGCGGTCGCCGTCCCGGGCCCAGTACAGCGGCTTCACCCCGAACCGGTCCCGCGCGCACAGGAAGCTCCGCCGGGAGGCGTCGTAGACCACGAACGCGAACATGCCGTCGAGGTGGAGGGGCAGGTCGGCTCCCCACTCGCGGTAGCCGTGCACCAGGACCTCGGTGTCGGAGGCGGTCTGGAACCGGTGGCCGAGCCCGGCCAGCTCGCGGCGCAGCTCGGCGTGGTTGTAGATCTCGCCGTTGAACGTCGCCCAGACGTTCCGCGCGGTGTCGGACATGGGCTGGGCGCCCGTCGCGCGGTCCACGATGGCCAGGCGGTTGCAGCCCAGCGCCGCGCCCGGAAGCTCGGCCACACCGCCGAAATGCTCGGTGTCGCCGCGATGACGGATCTCGGAGAGCATCACCTGCACCCGGGTGCCCGGCACGCCGCCGGTCGGCCCGGCTATTTCCGCCGTGATTCCGCACATGGTCTCTCCTCGGTCATTTCTCGCCGACGGCCACAAGGGCCACTCTCGGGATTTCGGCCACCCACTCGGCGCCGTCGCGGTAGACGACCGGCTCCCGTTTCCATTCGGATCCGGCGTCGTCCGGCGCGTATTTCGCACTGTGCGCGAAGTGGTATCGTGCGAGCTTCCACACCGTCTGCCGGAGGTCGTCCAGCGGGGTCTGCGGAAACGCCAGGCCGGTGAGCCCGTACATGTCGAATAGATAGTCGGCGAGCAGGTTGCGCGCCTCGGCGGCTGAGCCCCCGCGTATGACGAGCGGGTCGTAGACACGGCGAACCAGGACGGATCCGAGCCCGCTGAGTTTCAGATGACCCGCCATTTCCGCGGCCGTGAAATGGTGATAGGAATGGCCCGCCCTGGAATATCGGTGGACGACCTCCGAGAACCACAGGGCGGCCGGGGCGCCCGCTTCGAAGTCGTGCAGGACGAGCCGTCCGCCGGGCCGCAGCACCCGGGCCGCCTCCTGGCAGACGCCGAGCCGGTCCTCGGGCGCGATGTGGTGCGTGCCGTACGCGAGCAGCGCCGCGTCCACGGACTCGTCCCGCATGAACAGGAATTGTGCTTGCTGGCGGATGGCGGGGAGCCCGGCGTGCAGCGCCGCGGCGACCATGTGACCGGCCATGTCGCTGGTGATCACGGCGTGGCGTGGCCGGGGAGCCATGGTCGCGAAGACCCGGGCCAGCAGCCCGTCCCCGCCGAGGAGGTCGAGCAGGGTCCAGCCGGGCGGAATGGATTCCATGTCCGGCACCCCGGCGGCGAGGGTGAACAGCGTGCGCATGCCGCGCGCCCGGATCATTCGATTGAGCTGCGCCCGGCGATAGGAGTCGCCCCGGCCGTCGTCGTCGTTGGTCTCGAATTCGTTCGTGGTCGCGTACAGCCCGGCCAGCGCCTCGGCGGCGCCTTTTCGGTCGAACCAGAGGACGCGGCCGAAATCAGGGAAACGTTTGCCGATTTGGTCGAGATAATCTCCGAGGGGCAGGCCGGGAAGATAAGGCTGTCGCAGTAACGCCTTTATGGTCACACGCTTCCCTGCTGTTAGAATCGAATAATGCCATGGGCTTCCTATCAAAGATCAAGTAGCGTGTCAATGAGCGGTGTTAAGCGACGAGCGGCGGTCCCGGGGCATCGACTCAAGATCCATGAATGCCGTGAGTGCTGGATGTGCTGCGGATTCTCCGCGTCGAGGCCAGGAGAAGTCGGGCGTGGCGGCGGGGGGAAATGGCCGTTTCCGGCCAACCGAAGTCGGCACCCGTTCCGGGCGGGCGGACGCGAAGACGCCGCGTCGCCCGAGGAAGGGGCCCACGCGTGCCGGCTCTGCTGAGCGGGGCCGGAGCCCTGGACACCTGGCGCGCGACGCCGCCCGCCGCCCGGGCACTGCTGGCCGGTACCTTCGTGAACCGCTTGGGCGGTTTCCTCCAGGTCTTCGCCATCCTCTACATGACCGACCGTGGCTTTTCGGACACGCAGGCGGCGTTCGCTCTCGGCGCGTACGGCGCGGGGTCCATCGGCGGCATGCTGGCGGGTGGCTGGCTGTCGGACCTGCTCGGCGGGCGCCGCACGATCGTCGTCTCCATGGCGTGCACGGCGGGGCTGCTCCTCGGCGTCTACTACCTCGGGCCGTACCCCGCGAAGATCGTCCTGATCGCGCTGACCGGCGCGGTCGGCCAGGCGTACCGGCCCGCCTCGGCGAGCATGCTCAGCGACCTGGTGCCGCCGGAGCGGCGGCTGATGGTCTTCGCGATGAACCGGCTCGCGGTCAACCTCGGCGCGACCGCCCTCCCGCTGGCCGGCGTCGCGCTCGCGTCGGTCTCCTACGGCCTCCTGTTCTGGGGTGAGGCCCTGGGCGCGATCTCCTACGCCGTGATCGCGGGCGTCGCCCTGCCCCGCCGCCCCGCCTCGGTCCCGGACTCCGGCCCCGCCTCGGTCCCGGACTCCGGCCCCGCCTCGAGCTCGGGAGCCGGGGCGGACACGTCTCCTGGACTCGCCGCAGCTCCGGCCCTCGGACCGGCCGCGCCGCCCGCCCGAGGACGCACGATGCTCGGTGACCGCCCCTACCTGCTGTTTCTCGCTGCCTTGCTGCTCCACTCCGTCGTCTACGTGCAGTACCTGTCCACGCTCCCGCTGGCGATCCGCGACCACCACATGCCCGTGGTGGTGTACGCCGTGCTGATTTCGGTCAACGGCGTCTTCGTGATCACCTGCGAGCTGCTCGTCACCCGGCTGGTCCAGGGCCGGCCGCCGCGCCTGGCGATCCTCGGCGGGATGGCTCTCACCGGCCTCGGCATGACCCTGTACGCGCCGCCGTGGGGAGTAGCCGGCATGATCGTCGCGACCCTGGTGTGGACGCTCGGCGAGATGGCCGGAGCACCGTCCATGTACTTCGCCTACCCTGCCCAGGCCGGCCGGGGAGGGCACCAGGGCCGGTACCTGGGCGCCGCCAACGCGATGTTCGGTCTCGCCAACTCCCTTGGCCCCATCCTCGGCGTGGCGGCCTGGACCGCCTTCGGGGATGGGGTGTGGCTACTGTGCGGCGTGACGGCCGTGGCGGCCATGACGCTCGCCCGACACGGCGTCCACGCCGGCGCGGGGGCGGACCGCCTGGCTCGGGGCCTGGTGTCGTAAGCGAGCTGTAATTGAGCTGCAAGGGGTCGTTCCTAGTGTCTGCCGCGTAACAGGAACACTAGGAAGGCAATCACAAACATCCTCCGGAATCGGCGGCAGCCGGCCAGCCAGGAGAAGGTGCGCTCGACGACCCAGCGGTGGCGTCCCAGCCTGGCTGGATTCGATACCGCGACGGGCGATGCGGTGAATGATGCCGCGGCCGCGCAGGAAGGGCCGTTCTTGAAACGGCCGGACTGAAGTTGACGGGATCCCGTCTGGTCATCGCGATCGGGCGGGATCTTGTCGTTTCAGGGGTTTCCGAATCGGGTTCGTCCTGGTTTGGGAACTGCGGAACGGGCGTCTGGGAAGGCCCGGGTGGTGCCTCGCCTGGAAGCGCCCCGGTACCCGAGCCCGAGCCCGAGACTCCGGGGGAGGTGCCTCCCCCGGGTCACGTCGTCAGGGGACTCAGCACGGCGGCCGGCTCCGTGGAGGCGCCTGAGCCGGGTGCCAGGGCGCGGATGCCCGCCGACAGCACCAGCGGGACGGCCAGCGCGAGCGCCATCGACAGCACGGCGGCCCCCGAGTCGTTGACCAGCATCCCGACGACCCCGCTCACCAGGGCTCCGATGAGGCCGGCGCGCAGCATCGGAGCCCGCTCGAACGCCACGGGCAGCACCCCCGCGCTCGCGGCCCCGGGGCGGAACAGGGCGAAGATCAGGAACGCGAAGGCCGCGACGACGATGGGCATGAGGGTCGGCGAGAGCAGAGTGCTGAGCATGGCCGTCAGCTTCCTGAGGATCACCGGCAGGAACGTCCCGTCGACCACCTGGCCGACGAAACGCCCGAGGTGGCTCTGCGAGGCGGTCGGCCGCAGGTAGTCGAGGTAGGCGATGGCCATGACCAGAACGCCGCCCGCGCCGCAGAAGGCCGCCAGCTTGACGATGGAGACGCGCTTGCCCGCCACCAGCAGGGCGGTGACCGCGATGCCCGGCACGAACGCGATCACACCGCCGAAGTCGCTGCCCACGCCGGGCCACCCGTCGAGGAGCATCGCGAAGCCGCCGAGGCCGGCCACCAGGGCGACGGCCACCCGGCGGCGTCCCGCCCGTACCAGCTCGTCCGCGGCGGCGGCGGTCAGCAGCAGGACGGCGGTGGCCAGCAGCGCGAAGGGGATGTTCCCGAGCCCCGAGTATCGGGCGCCGACGACGCCGGTGTAGCCCATGAGGCTGTTGAGCTGCAGGGGCGTGCCGCTGAGCAGGTCGCCGACGAGCGCGGCCGCCGTCACGCCCGCGATGACGGAGGGCGGCAGGAGTACCCCGCTCTCCGTCGGACGGCCCCGCAGCCGCGACCACAGGGCCGGCGCGGCCAGGGCCAGCGCGGTCAGCGCGACGGCGGACACCAGCACGCCGGCCGCCAGGGCGAGGCCGGGCACGGCCGCGCGGTCCCACGGGGTGAGGTTCACCAGGTAGGTCGAGACCGGGATCGACGCCAGGCCGAGCGCGGCGACCCGCACCCCGGCGAGGGCGCGGCGGCGGCGCAGCAGCAGGTAGGCGATCAGGTAGAACAGCACCTGCAGCACGGCGAGGCCGATGAAGAACGGGCCGCCGACGCCGCGGATGGTCTGCCCGGCGATGTCGGCGTGCCGGAGCGCCGTCACGCCCTCGTCGAGGGTGGTCGGGCGGCTCGCGCTCCACGGTGCCCCGATGACGGTCGCGGCGACGGGCAGGCCCGCCGCCTGGAGCATCGTGACCGTGACGTCGTTCAGGATGACCATGTCGTCCCGATGGGTGGACGCCGCCCCGAGGAAGTGGCCACCGGCGCCCGGCGCCCGCCACATCGCGACCCGCAGGTGCGGGTCGGCGCCGTGGTCCGACAGCCCGGCCAGCATGACCTGGGTGTCCGGTGGCAGGTGGCCGAGCACGGCGCCCACCGCGGCGTCCGCCACTCCGAGCGCGGCCCTGCGCTGGGCGGGGGAGAGCTTGTCCGGCGCCTGCGACAGCAGCTCGCCGTCGAGGTAGGGATGGATCAGGTCGTCGACGTCCACGGCGAGCACGGGGCAGGTGGACCAGTCTGCGAGCTCGCCGGGGGAGCCGATGCCGCTGTCGAGCCGGCCCGCGCCCTCACCGAGTGCCGCGAGGCCCCCG